>NZ_MRBY01000006.1:0-87716 GCF_001904615.1 [Limnothrix rosea] IAM M-220 | reverse complement strand
CTTCGAACATCACGGCTAATAGCTCGAATATTACGGCCAACTCTTCGAACATCACGGCTAATAGCTCGAACATCACGGCCAATTCTTCGAACATCACGGCTAATAGCTCGAACATCACGGCCAATTCTTCGAACATCACAGCGAATTCTTCGAACATCACCGCTAATAGCTCGAACATTACGGCACTCAGTACAAACATCACAGCGAACAGCAGCAACATTGCCACTAACAGTACTAATATCAGTACGAATAGCAGCAACATTGCCACTAACAGTACTAATATCAGTACGAATAGCAGCAACATTGCCACTAACAGTACTAATATCAGTACGAATAGCAGCAACATTGCCACTAACAGTGCAAACATTGCTGAAAATCGTGCTTTGATCAATGAAGCGTTTGATGAAATCGAAGAAAACAGTTCTGGTATTGCAATTGCACTTGCCTTATCTAGTCTTACTAAAGGACTAGCTCCTGGTAAGCGTTACGGAGTTGGCGTTGCATTCGGTACCTTTAAAAACCAACAATCAATTGCTATTAGTGGAACGTTCTCATTTACAGATCCCAATAGTCCTGGCACTCAAGTGATTTTCAACACTGGTATTGGATTTGGTTTGAACAAAGATACTTTTGGTGCTGCTGCTGGTTTGTCTATCCAATGGTAGATATCTGACAAATATCGATTAAAAAGCCTGTAGATCAAATAATTTAGATGATGATTATCTAATCTAAAATTTACAATTGCAGGCTTTTTCTCCATTTTCCTAGTTCTAATCTCTTCACATTAACCAAAATCAATCTATCGTAGACCAGTGTTTTTTCCTGACTAATCAGTTCTGATTTTAAAATTTACAAATCTAATTGATGATTTTTAATAGAGAGAAGATTTGAACTTTAAACAATAAAGCTCCCAAAAACTAAATTCAAAAAACCAAATAAAGAGAGATTCTAGGTTAGATCTTGGAAAAGGCGATTTTTTCTATCCAAAGTCTTCACTCTAATCTTTTTCATCTCAGAGGATTTCTGCAATGTTTAATCAATTAAATTACTTACTTACTGTTATTTAGCCAGTACAGTATTTTATATTTACAAGTTTCAGTACAGTAATTTATTTATGAGTAAAATTAAAATTGGTTTTGTTATACCTAAATATAAAGGTATCCAAACAAAATTCACTAATGGATTAGAACAAAATACTTATTACTTAGTTGCCTTATTTCGTTCAATTGCTGAATATGAGATCTCATACGTATTAGTCTCAGACAATTGCTTGGAAGAGTCTCTCAAAAACCAACGAGAATTACAAGATGATACACCTTTAGTTGAACTTAATAGTTTAGACCCAACACTGGAAGAGCCAGTTATATATGATGTTTTGATACATATAGAATCGTATCTACCAGAGCATTTTATTAAGGCAATACGATCACGTTTCCCAACAAAATTTGTCACTTTTTTTGCTGGAAATACAATGTGGGGATTCATGGAAGCCATTATTCATAATCGCAATGCTTCTGCGATACCGACTTATGAATCTGGTATTATGGATGAACTATGGACAAGTCCTCACTACTTTTATCAGAAAACATTTCTTGAGACTCTAACCAAATCTCCAGTAATGATTATCCCTTATTTATACGAGCCCTGGTTTTTACAGAAATTAGAGAATTCACGAAAAGAACAAAACTCTAATTTTTCGTCTTATTACTGTACTAGTACAAGGAAAAATATTGGAATACTAGAACCCAATATTAGTGTCACGAAAAACGCAGTAATACCAGCATGTATCATAGAGCAACTTTACTGCATTAATAAAGAGTTGTTCGAAGAGAGAGCCGTGTTAATTTATGGAGCTGACCATTTGGTTAAGCATCGATCTTTCCAACGATTATTTGGATATTTTAAAAGCAAATCACTATTTACTGCTAACCCTCGTTTTACTATAGTAGATATTCTTCACTACAATTGCGATTTCATTATTAGTCATCAGCATTCGAATGAATTAAACTACCTTTATCTTGATGCGCTTTATTACAATATTCCTCTTATTCATAACTCTGATATGCTTAAAGATTATGGGTACTATTATCCTGATTTTGATATCAGAAAAGGTGCTCAAGCTTTGAAGAATGCATTAGAAAATCATAATTCTTATATTGAGGCATATGATAGCTCGGCGAAAAAAGCCTTATATCAGTTTAGTACGAGAAATCAACAAAATATTGACGGATATAAAAATCTTATTCGCTCACTTCTCGCTAAATGATTTCTTACAGAGTATTAGCCTTGAAAATCATCAAAAATAATAATGAATTGATTTAGACTAGTTGCAAGCACATATATTAGTTATTTATATTTTTTAATTAGATAATTAGCTTCAAAAATTATTTGTCGTTCTCTCAACACAGTATTAATGTAATGAATAAAATCAAAATTGGTTTTGTAGTCTCTAAATATCAGGGATTAAATACAAAATTCAATTCTGGGTTAGAACAAAACACTTATTATCTTGTTTCTTTGCTTCGCTCTATCCCAGAGTATGAAGTTTCTTACGTTCTTGTTTCCGATAGTTGTTTAGATGAGTCTATTCAGAATCAGAATCAGTTAAACGACGATACTCCTTTAGTAGAGCTAAAAGCCTTAGACCCCAAACTAAATAATCCTGTTCAATATGATGTTCTGATTCACGCAGAATCATACTTACCTGAAAATTTCATCAAAGCAATTAAAGAACGCTTTTCTACTAAGTTTGTTAACTTATTAGTCGGCATTGTGATGTGGGGACTGATGGAAGATATTATCTATAATATAAAAGATCGTTATGTTGGTGCACTACCTATGTATGCACCGGGTATCATTGATGAGCAGTGGATTAATCCCCAACATGCTTATCATAAAGAATATGTGGAAACATTAACAAAATCTAACGTAGCTATTCTCCCGTACATATATGAACCATGGTTTTTACAAAAACTTGAGAACTTGAGGAAAAAAAACAATCCTGATTTTGATCCTCAATATTCTCCCGAAAGTGACAAGCATATTGGGATATTAGAAGCGAATATAAATCTTGTAAAAAATGCAGTTATTCCAGTTAGTATTGTAGAATCGCTCTACAGTCAGGATAAAAAAGCTCTTAAGCGCAAAACTGTTCGAATATATTGTTCAAATAATCTTCGGGAAAGACAGGCCTTTCAGCACTTGTTCAACTATTTTGAGGGAAAGTCTTTGTTCACTTCGGAAGCTCGCTTTGCGGTTCCAGATATTCTTCATTTTGATTGTGATTTCATTGTTAGTCACCAGCATCTATGCTCATTAAATTATCTTTATTTAGATGCGCTCTACTATAATATTCCGCTCATACATAATTCAGATACACTCAAAGAATACGGATATTACTATCCTAATTTCGATGTTAAGAAAGGCGCTGAGGCTTTGAAAGAGGCTCTGGAAAATCATGACTCTCGCCTTGAAGAATATGCTAAGCAAGCAGCAAAAGCGCTGAATAAATTCAGCGTAAGCAACAAAAGGAATATTAATGGATACAAAAAAATCATTAACAAATTAATTGCTTGATTTCTTTTACGTTGATATTGTATTAATTGACATCTAATTTGAGTTGAAATGTTGCTATATTTTCATAAACTTGCACTGGTTAGTAAGTTTGATTTCTGAATAAATTCTTTATGTTTATGTCATTATAATGTTTCAAGATAAAAGCTCAATTACTCAATTTAAAATTTTTGGTGAGCGTCATACTGCGACAAATATAATAGCTAAACTCATCATTCAAAACTTTAATTTAGACTATCGATATTATGATTTTTTGGGTTGGAAGCATAGAAAAGCTCCTTCAGTAAAAGAGCTTCAGAGCGAGCCATTAGTTCTAAATACTTTATTTCTTATTACTGTACGTCATCCTTATGAATGGGCTGCTGCAATGCATCGCCGGCCATACTGTGATTACGATGCGTTGATTCATAGATATGGCTTTAAAGACTTTCTGAAATATCCTATTGAAGATTATGCCAATGTACTAGATATGTGGAATCAAAAGTATGCTAGCTATCAAAAATTTATGGAGTTAGTACCTTACGGGATGATTATTCGATATGAAGATTTCAAACAAGATCAGTTATCTGTGCTTAAGCGTCTATATCAGTGGCTACCAGAGCCGACTGTGCCTAAAGCCATTACCGAATATATGCATGGTGGAGATACATGGACGCTGAAATTCGTAGAACGTCGTATTGGAAATACGATTTATCGTCATTGGGCGGAGTATCCTCCTGAGCCTTCCAAAGCTCCAGCATCTCATAAAAAACCTTTAGCAGAGATAACAAGAGATATTATTGAAATGATAGATAGTCAGATAGATAAATCAGTTTTAGACTATTTTTATCCGAAGAACTAATTACTACACAGTAAATATTGAAAGTGATTACAAGTATAAGAAGTGACTCTTGTTACAGCAGTAACTTCTAATGATCAATCATTTTTTACTTTGAAATAAACTGTGATGGAGCAATACAATTATAAGTGGCTATATTAGAATTAGAAAGTGACAATTAGTACCCGAATTTAGGTGAAACTAACAACTGTAGTAATGAAATGTAAACCTAATGTTAACTAATGGTATCTGTTTTAAGAGATATCTAAAAAAGTTCTGCTCGTAACATTTGTCGAAATGAATTGCATACGAAAACAAGAATTTTGGATGATTAAACTAGTATAAATTACGCAATATTTATAAAGAATATAGACTTCTCAGGTATCCTCTTAGTCTTCCACACTGTTTTTTTTAACAAGATGTAAGCCAAGACAAGCCTAAAGTTAATTGGAGAGCAAATTGATTCACTTGAGCTTACCTGTATGATGAAACATACTTATTGAACTTAGGATGTAGTTCGGATGATATGGAAGCTGAGAATTTAATTTTTACCGTCAGTCCGCAATTTCGGGTTTTCAATTTCTGTTACAAAAACAGCGTTACAAAACCAAATGCCATTAAGTTTTTGCTGAGTTACATATATCTGGCGATTAAACTCATACAAACCAAATAGACGATATCCAAAAGGATGTAAAAAGTGAATAAAGCGTTCTAAGTGCACGTGGAAATGATTATCGAGATTGGTCGTGCATTCAACCTGAATATATTTGATTTTTTGCGCTCGAAGCATGTTTACGAAGCCACCTAGGACATCGATATTGTAGCCTTCTGTATCAATTTTCAAAAAATCTATCTGCTCAATCTTATGTTCTTGGCAAAAGGTATCTCCAGTCAGAACACTTACTGTTTCAGTAGGTTCAGTAATTGTTTGATTTTTAATAATACGGTTACCAGCGCTAGCGCTACAATCAGAGAGAAATGTTTCTGTTCCTTCATGACAACCGAGAGCAATTTGATGGATACTCAGGTTTTTATCATTTTTATTTTTTTCAGCAACAAATGTAAAAACTGGCAAAGCTGGCTCGAAAGCATAAATAGTAACTTGTGGAAAAATACTACGCATCTGTTCAATTGTTTGACCTACATTTGCCCCTACATCAAAAAAAGTAACAGGCTCGGTCATTTGCATTGTGCTCTTTATTTCCGAGAGAAAAGTAGTAGTCATAAGATATCCTCCAAAATATTTATGAGCTCATTAATGTAAATAGTATAAAGAATACAGTGAATGACATCATATATAATATGAGGTTTTTATCAGATTCCATTACACAAGGATCAAACTTAAATGGCGAATCTCTTCTATTTGTGACACATGAACTGTTTCTCTTAATAGTCGCAAAGATATATCAAAAACGGTATAAGCTTTTACCTTGTTTTTTCTGTACAATTTTAGAATTTACGAGATCCAGATTTGCAAGAGCTGATTTTTCTTGGTTTTACATATTCAGTTAGAGTAAAAAATCACACGTGTACATAATATATTCATCAAGGTCTTTAAACAATGACGATATTACATTTTTTGACGAGGATCCATGCGCTTTTTTTTGACTATATGTAATCTAAGTTTTTTTGATTTTAGCCACCTAAATAAACTCTAAGCTATATCTTTTGAAGATGAAAAAACAATGTTTTATGCAAAACAATATTGAGCAAAAAACATTATTTCAGTCCCGCAAAACTTAGGCCTATAGCAAAAAAACTGATTATACTGTGGCTAAAATGCTGAATTCCTTTAGGCAAAAACATGACCGCAACATCAGGCTCCCAAAATCTAGGCTTAATCGAAAAGCAAGAAAAGTATAAGTATAACTATAGTCACATTCCTCCAGTGGCAATGGTCGATACCTTGCCGGAAAGCGAAAAATGGTCAATACCTTGGAAGTTGATGGTGGCGAAGGTGGGTTATCAGCTTTTGGTTAATAAAATAATTGTGACTTATGGTGATCAAGGGAAGGCTGGTGCAGCGAATGATGTACGGGCTTTTTTGATTGCTAGGTTAAAGGAAACTTTTGGGGAACAGAAAGGGTTGTCCAAAGTGCGTGTCTTGCTGCAAGGTGCGAGGTTTCTGCCTCGAATTATTTGGGGTGAAATTACGACGGATGTTGTGGATGTTGAAGAGGTGATGCGGGATGCTATTAAAACTGTTAGTAGAGATTTTCTAGAGGATTTTGCTGCAAATGTGATGGAGCAACTTACCGTTGACGGTAAGGATGGTCGTTGTCTATCGAGTACAGATTTTGAGAGGCTTTTTGCCACGATTGATTTACCGGAGATTGCTTATGAGTATCAAACGGATGAAAGTTTTGCTTATATGAGGGTGGCGGGACCTAATGCGGTTATGCTCGAAAAAATCACGGAACCTGATCCTCGTTTTCCTGTGACGGAGGCTCATTATCAAGCGGTGATGGGAGAGGGGGATTCTCTTGCTGCGGCAAGGGCGGAGGGTCGATTATTTTTGTGTGATTATGAGATTTTGGATGGTGCGGTTAATGGTTCTTTTCCGACGGATCAGAAATATCTTTATGCGCCGTTAGCGTTGTTTGCTGTACCAAAGGCAGATGCTGGGAAACGTGATTTGAGGCCTGTTGCGATTCAGTTGGGTCAAAAACCGAAGGAGTATCCGATTCTCACGCCGAAGTCTAATCGGTATGCTTGGCTCTGTGCGAAAACGGCGGTACAGGTTGCGGATGCGAATTTCCATGAGGCGGTTACTCATTTAGGGCGGACTCATTTGTTTATGGGGCCGTTTGTGATCGCCACCCATAGACAATTGCCAGAAAATCATCCTTTGTTTAAATTACTAACGCCCCATTTTTTAGGGATGTTGGCGATCAATGATTCTGCGCAGGCGAAATTGATTTACAAGGGGGGTGGTGTTGATAAAATTTTGGCGACAACTATTGATAATGCCCGTTTGTTTGCGGTGCTGGGTGTGCAAACCTATGGTTTTAATCGTGCTATGTTGCCGGATCAATTGGCTGCGCGCGGTGTTGATGATACGGAGGCATTACCGGTTTATCCCTATCGTGATGATGCTTTATTGATTTGGGAGGCGATTTATAACTGGGTTAAGGCTTACTTGAAGACTTATTATCCGGGCGATAGTGCTGTGCAGCGTGATCAGGCGCTACAAGCTTGGGCAAAGGAACTCATTTCCTATAAGGGTGGGCGAGTGGTGGACTTTGGTGAAGATGGTGATATCAAAACGTTGTCGTACCTGATCGATGCAGTGACGCTCATTATTTTTACGGTGAGTGCCCAACATGCGGCGGTAAATTTTCCGCAGAAGGGTTTGATGAGTTTTGCGCCGGGTATGCCGACTGCGGGCTATGCTCCCCTTGATAATCTGGGTGATCAGACGGCAGAACAGGATTATCTTGATTTGCTGCCGCCAATTTCTCAGGCTCAGGAGCAATTAAAACTGTGTCATTTACTTGGGTCTGTTCACTTCACGCAGTTAGGGCAGTATGACAAAAAGCATCTTGGTGACCCGAAAATTCAAAAGCCGCTGCGGCAATTTCAAGGGCGACTCGAGGAAATTGAGATGATTATCCACAAGCGTAATGGCGATCGCCCAACCTATGAATATTTACTCCCTAGTCTTATTCCCCAGAGTATCAATATCTAATCGCTGAATGTGTTGTGGGGCGATCGCCGCCTCATAGCTCCAAAAGTAAATCCCCACCGAGTCAAAACTGAGTGGGGATGTTTATTTTTTATGGCCTAAATAATGCAGAACGAAAGAAGTTTATACAGATGCAAGCTCTTTTTGCTCTACAACTTCAGGGCGATCGGCTTCAGAAGGCGGTACAACCTGCCAGAATTGAGGTAGGTAAGTTGCCCAGTCTGCCAAAATCGCTTTTGCTTTAGCACTACCTGTCTTTTCCGCGTGAGCCGTAATCAGATCCTTAAGCTCCTTTTCACCGGCTGCAGTACCAACTCGTTGAATCTCGACGATTTCAGTGTTCATCTTCGCAGGCAGCGTATTTTCAGGGTCAAGGATGTAGGTGAGACCACCAGTCATACCTGCACCGACATTACGACCGACTTCACCCAGCACAACAATCACACCACCAGTCATGTATTCACAGCAGTGGTCTCCCGTGCCTTCAACGACAGCCTTACCTTTAGAGTTCCGTACCGCAAAGCGCTCACCCGCACGGCCATTGGCATAAAGCGTACCGCCTGTCGCACCATACAAACAGGTATTACCGATAATGACGTTATCTGCCGCAGCGAACTGAGATTTTTCGCTAGGAACGATAATAATTTCGCCACCATTCATACCTTTGCCGACGTAATCGTTGGATTCTCCTTCAAGGTGCATTGTCATACCAAGGAGATTGAAAGCACCGAAGCTCTGACCAGCAGATCCCTTAAAGTTGAAGTTCAGCTCACCTTCAAAGCCTTCGTTACCGTACTGCTTCGCAATGAAACCCGACACCCGCGCGCCGACAGAACGGTCAGTATTAATAATTGCAATTTCTTTGGTTAGAGCACCTTGCTCACGAATTGCTTTCTGAACGGCTTCATCCGCCAAGATTTCATCATCAAGAACTGGACCGTTACTGTGAATGCCACCATGGTCGAGCCACTCACGATTTGTACGAGTATCAGGCAAATTAGTTAAACAATCTAAAACTAAACCAGCTGTTTTTGTGAGTTTAGCGTTAGTGCGAGGCTTCAAAAGATCGGCACGGCCAATTACCTCATTGAGGCTCTTATAACCAAGTTTTGCCAAAATCGAGCGAATTTCTTCTGCGACAAAATAGAAGAAGTTCACAACATCACCGGGAACTCCCTTAAAGCGTTTACGGAGACGTTCTTGTTGGGTTGCCACACCAACGGGACATTGGTTTGTATGACAAACCCGCGCCATAATGCAACCTTCAGCAATCATGGCAATGGAACCGAAGCCATATTCTTCTGCGCCCATGACTGCTGCCATCACGACATCCCAACCGGTTTTGAGGCCGCCGTCTGTACGAAGGATGACACGATCGCGCAACTGGTTATCCATGAGGGTTTTATGGACTTCCGTAACACCCAGCTCCCAAGGGCAACCAGCGTGCTTAATGGAGCTGAGGGGTGATGCGCCTGTGCCACCATCATGGCCGGAAATCATAATCACATCGGCATTGGCTTTTGCAACACCTGCGGCGATCGTGCCGATCCCAATTTCAGCTACCAACTTCACAGAAACACCAGCACTGGGATTAATTTGGTGCAGGTCATAAATGAGCTGAGCCAAATCTTCAATGGAGTAAATGTCGTGGTGGGGAGGGGGAGAAATGAGGGTTACGCCGGGCTTGGAGTTCCGCAGCATTGCGATGTATTCACTAACTTTTTTGCCGGGAAGCTGTCCGCCTTCGCCGGGCTTTGCCCCCTGTGCCATCTTAATTTCGATCTGGCGACCACTCATTAAGTATTCAGGGGTCACACCAAAACGACCGGAGGCCACTTGTTTGATGGCGGAGCTAGCCGTATCACCATTACGCAAACCGTGGAGGTGGGGCAATGTGGGGGAGTCACCTGTTCCATCGACATCGTCAAGGACTTTAAAACGTACTGGGTCTTCGCCACCTTCGCCGGAGTTGGATTTCGCGCCTAGACGGTTCATGGCGATCGCCAAAGTTTCGTGGGCTTCACGAGACAGAGAACCGAGGGACATCCCGCCAGTACAGAAGCGCTTCACGATATCCTCAATGGACTCCACTTCACTAATGTCAATGGAGGGGCGATCGCTTTCGAAATCGAGTAAATCCCGTAATGCGGTAGCTGGGCGATCGCTCTGATATTTCTGATAAACATCGTAGTGATCGTAAGCTTCAGTCTTATCGGTATTGTTATAGGCTGCAACCGCTTTGTGGAGTGCCTTAGTCATCTCAGGCGAATTCATATGATATTCGCCGCCTTTGCGGTAGTTGACAAAACCGTAGTTAGCGAGCTTCGTGACGGACAATTCAGGGAAAGCGCGACTGTGGAATGCAATGCCTTCCTGTGCCAAATCGTTGAGAGTCATTCCGCCAACACGGGAAGTTGTACCCGCAAAAGCTGTATTAATCACTTCCATGCCCAGACCAAGGGCTTCAAAAATTTGTGCACCGTGGTAGGACTGCAACAGAGAAATGCCCATCTTAGACAAAATCTTTAGGAGACCGGCTTCAATGGCGTAGCGATAATTTTCCTGTGCTTTCTCAATTGTAATAACAGGAATTTGTTCCTTCTCCATCTGCTTTTGAGTCTTGGGATTGTGCCACCAGTGGCGGACAGACTCAAGGGCGAGGTAAGGACAAACTGCCGACGCGCCATAACCGACCAAACAAGCAAAGTGATGGGTACTCCAACACTGGGCTGTTTCCACAACGATTGAGGCACTTAAGCGGAGACCCACATCAATTAAGTGGTGGTGCACTGCACCAGTTGCCAATAGAGGTGGAATAAAGCTTTGTTCTTTACTGACTGTGCCATTAGCGCGATCGCTGAGCACAATAATTTTTGCGCCAGACTTAACGGCTTCTTCGGCGGCTGAACACAATTCACCCAGTGCTGTCTTTAAGCCGCTGGGCCCTGAGGCGATCGCGTAGGTTGTGCTAAGCGTTACTGATTTAAGGGAGCTACTAACAACTTTTGCGAGTTCAGCTTCATTGAGAACAGGGCTATTGATTTTGATAACATTGGCATCTTTTGCATCAGCCGTTAACAAGCTACCCCGCTCACCCAGATACATATTAAGGGACATGACCAGCTTCTCGCGGAGGGGGTCAATGGGGGGATTTGTGACCTGAGCAAAGCGCTGCTTAAAGTAATCAAATAGTAAACGTGGTTTATCGGAAAGCACTGCAAGGGGAATATCGTCACCCATACAGAAAGTTGGTTCCTTCGCCATTTCTGCCATCGCGTTAATGATCATGTCCACATCTTCAGCGGTATAACCAAAGGCTGTTTGTAGACGAAGGAGATCTTCTTTAGGCTCAGTGCGATCGCCGTTAAAGGGCTGAGTTTCTAGGGTCTCACGATTTTCCTTGAGCCACTGACCATAGGGTTTTTCTTGGGCCACGCGCTTTTTAATGTCCCAATTTTTGAGCACTTCTTGGGTCTGGAAATCAACGGCCACCATTTGACCGGGACCAAGACGACCTTTCTCTACAATTTCTTCATCTAAAACATCGACAACGCCTGCCTCGGAGGAAACTAAAATATAGCCATCTTTTGTGACGCAGTAGCGAGCGGGACGTAAACCATTCCGATCTAAGCTGGCACCAACGGTTTTACCATCGCTGAAAACTAAGAGGGCGGGACCATCCCAAGGCTCTTGGAGACCTGCGTAATAGTCATAAAAATCTGTGATTTCGGGGTGTTCGGCAAGATTTGGTTGATTTTGATAGGCCTCAGGCACAAGGATCATGGCCGCTTCCATCGGCGATCGCCCAGCCCGCACCAGCATCTCCATGGCGCTGTCAAGATTAAAAGAGTCACTGTTTTCAACATTAACAATGGGGTGGAGCGCTTCAATTTCTGCCTTGTCCCAGCCGGGAATTTCAAGGATATTTTCCCGTGCCTTCATCCAGTTGATATTACCGATGAGGGTATTAATCTCACCATTGTGGCCGAGTAGACGCATGGGGTGCGCTAAAGGCCATTTCGGCATTGTATTCGTACTAAAGCGACGGTGGTAAACCGCAAATTCACTCTTATAGAGGGGATTCTTTAAATCTTTGTAGAACTGCCCAAGAACTTCGGACTGCACCATACCCTTATAGACAATCGTGCGGCAGGACAAGGTACAAACATAAAAGACATCGGTGAGGTGCTTACCAATAGTCGAACGAACGATGTAGAGTTCCTTATCTAGAGCATCGCCAGTTAAACCTTGCTCTGAAGTGACAAAAACCTGAGCCATATAGGGCTGATTTTCGCGAGCTTGAGTCCCCAGAGTCTCAGGGGCAACGGGTACTTCACGCCAACCGAGAATCTTGAAGTGGCGATCGCCTAAACTTTTTTCAACAATTGCTTTGGCCTTTTGCTGGGCTGTCACCTCCGGGGGTAAAAATACCATCCCCACACCATAGGATTCGGGTGCTGGCTGCTCAATCCCCTGGGCTTGGAACCACTCTGCAAACAGTTCGTGGGGTAAAGCTGTCATTACACCAGCACCATCACCCGATACACGGTCAGCGGTACAGCCACCCCGGTGTTCCATACAGCCGAGAGCCGTTAAAGTTTGCTCGACAAGTTTGTGGGTTTTGCGACCATCTTTATAGGCTAAAAAACCGACACCACAGGCATCCCGCTCTTCCACAAGCCAACGGGGACCGGTGTAGTACTTTTCTTCTGAAGTATTGTGAGTTGAGGAGTTATGGTGCTGATTCATTATGTCTCGATCCATAGGTAGGAGTTTGTTAAAAAGCCCTTGGGCAATACGCGCAAGATGGAGTTTTGGCGAATAATTGTTGTTGAAACCTTTAGACTGGGATCAATACTAAAAGTTAAGGAACGCTACGCTAAAGCCTCATTTAAGATAATCGTATTTCTGAAATAGTCAAGCATAAGCGAACCATATTTTGCCACGGTTCAAATTCTGATATTGACCCTAGTGAACACTTTTTCTGCTAGTCAATCGCCACCCTATGCAAATTCTTTCAAGGGATAGCTTGATCAAGTCGCCATCAAAAAAACATTTTAGGCACATTATAGGAAAAAAAGTGTTTTAACAATAGGTAAACTCAGGGGAATCAAGTATATCAGGGTGGAAGAAGATATTAAATGGAACCCTTCTTGCGGTAGAAGGTCATAGATTGGTGGATAACCTAGGTGCGGCATATGAGTAAAGGGTGGCTGGGATTGTTAATGAGTAGTTTGGTTTTGTTTGGAGCGCCGGAGGTTCGGTTTTCGTCGGAAGGGGTACGGCTGGGGCAAAAATCGGCGATCGCCGCAGCGCCGCAAATGATGGAATTTGAAGGCGATCGCCTCAGGGTCAATGGTCAAAACTTGCGGGGGCAGTGGGCGGTTTGGTCAGAAAATGGTGAGACAAAATTAGGTATCGAATCTCTCAATCTAGAGAAAAGTCTGGGGGTGAAATTACTGGACACCACCAGCACAACAGAGCAGCCCATTGAGTGGTTCGGAGTGGGCGATCGCCTGCCCATTTATTTTTCTAATCCATATAGATATCTTGACATTACTGAGCTAGCAAAAACGGCGGGCTGGCAATGGCAACGACAGGGTAATGAGCTGGTTTTAGAGACACCCCAAGCCGGCATTACAGCCGTTCGCGTGGGGCATCAAACATGGGGCAAGCGCATTGTGCTTGATGTGGATCGTCCGGTGGTTTGGCGACAGGTAATGCCCAATAAAATTCGCATTCAGGGGAATTCTAGTGATTATTTGTTGGGGTTGCAGGCTAAGCAACAGGGTTTATTTTCCCAGCCCTCTTTTCCCTTTGAGCTCACCCATGAGGGTAATGCAACGTTCTTGAGTTTTCCGGAGGCGATCGCCCCGCAGATGCGCGTGTTTAGTTTGGCAAATCCATCGCGTCTCGTGATTGATCTCAGTCGAGATATACGTCCTGCTCGAAATATTGCGTGGTTGCCGGGGGTGACGTGGCGACAAAATAATGTTGTCTTACCGGGTAAAAATAACGGTGGTTTTGCGGTTACTTGGCTGGAAATTGACCCGACTCAAAATCAGTTTCAGCTTAAGCCGATTTCCCTGTCTGACCAAACGATTGTGGGTCTTGCGCCGATGCTTACCCAAGTGCAAAGTAGTGGGGCGATCGCCGGCATTAATGCAGGTTTTTTCAATCGTAATAATCAGTTTCCATTGGGAGCTGTGCGCACCGATGGCGAATGGCGCTCTAGTCCAATTTTGAACCGTGGCGCAGTGGCCTGGGATAACAAGGGTAATTGGCAATTTGATCGCTTTAGTTTGCGGGAGGATATCGTTGCCGACAATGGTCAGCGGTTGACCGTTGATTTTCTCAATAGTGGCTATGTCAAAGCTGGCGTATCCCGCTATACAAAAGCATGGGGCGATTATTACCAAACGGCGGTCGATAACGAAGTGATTTTGACGGTGGATAGCAACGGTAGTTCAGAGATCATTACCCACCGAAAAAATGCAGGAAAAGCTGGTGCTGACCGTTACCTTATTCCTGAGAAGGGCTATTTAATGGTGTTTCGGTCGTTCCGCAGTGGCGCAGACAAATTGCCTGAAGGTACAACCTTCCAACGTTATGAAGTGCTAAATCCTCCGAACTTTGAGTCATTCCCACAGGTGATGGGAGCGGGGCCGCTGCTCATTCAAAATGGTCGCGTTGTCCTCAATGGTGAGTCGGAACAATTTAGTAAGTGGTTTAATATTCAGTCCGCCTCTCGGAGCGCGATCGCCAGAACCCGAGACGGCAAAATTCTGTTGGCGACAGTCCATGGCACAGCGGCAGAAAGCTCTGGGGCAACGCTGCGGGAATGGTCTGATATTTTGATGCGTCTAGGAGCTGTAGATGCGCTTAATCTTGATGGTGGTGGTTCATCGGCCTTGGTGCTGGGGGGAGATGTAGGCGATCGCCATTCATCTACAGTTGGCCGCGTGAATAATGGCATTGGACTGTTTATCGCAGAATAATGCCCAATATAGTGGTGGCCGGCAAGATTGGTATGGGCTTTGAAGCCTATCAGATGTCTTGGCTTTGGGCTTAATATTTCCGTTCCTTTGGTTCAAAACGATCAATCACCACAGGCATATATTCAATGGTGACACCATCGTCCGAGCAAAAACTGAGGGTATGACCTAAGTACTTTTCATCATCGCGTGTGGGGAAATCTTCCCGCGAATGGGCACCACGACTTTCTTGGCGTTTGTAGGCAGACGTAAGAATCGCTTCTCCAACCTTGAGGATACTTTGCAACTCCATCGCTTCGATCAGTTCTGTATTCCAGTGGGTAGACTTATCATCAAGAAAAACATCATTATATTCTGCTGTTAAAGATTGAATTTCTTGAATTCCTTCGGACATAATTTCATCGGTACGAAATACGCCGCAATGCTCGCTCATGGTGTCTTGAAATCTTTGTCTTAGGTCGCTAATTCTGGTTGTGCCAGTTTGCTCCATGAGTTTTTGGATGCGTTCTTGGGCGGCTTGTAAGTATTGGGTTTCGTTAATCGCCGGGAGCGGGCGATCGCCGACATATTCCGCAATTTTGCTACCAACGCGACGACCATAGACAATACATTCAAGCAAAGAATTACTACCCAAACGATTCGCACCATGCACCGACACACAGGCACATTCTCCCGCCGCAAAGAATCCCTCGGTTAGCTCGGTACCATTTTTGCGCACCCGACCATCCGTATTCACCGGGATGCCGCCCATGGAATAGTGAGCAGTGGGACGCACGGGCATCGGTTCCACCACCGCATCAATCCCCACCAATCGCTCCGCCTCTTCCCAACAAAACGGCACTTTACTCATAATTTTTTCTTTGCCCATATGAGTCAGATCCAGATGGACAAAATTGCCGCCGGCACTGCCATCTTTATGGATGCCGCGACCTGCCCGAATTTCTAAGGTAATGGCTCGTGAGGTAATATCCCGTGGGGCAAGCTCCATTTGCTTCGGCGCATACTTCTCCATAAAGCGATCGCCGTCACTATTGCGTAGATAAGCCCCTTCCCCCCGTACCGCCTCAGAAATCAGTACACCCACGGGAAACAATCCCGTCGGATGGAATTGCACAAACTCCATATCTTCTAGCGGTAAACCCACCGCCGCTGTCATCGCGAGACCGTCACCCGTAGACGCAAAATCATTGGAAGTCGTATTAAATACCCGACCATAGCCGCCCGTCGCAAACATCACCGCCTTAGCGAGAACGACTTCCAGCTTGCCCGTTTCAATGTGGAGCATGACCAGACCTTTAGCCTGATTGTCCTCAAAAATGAGGTTCATGACGTACCATTCGTCGTAAATTTTGACCCCATTGCGGCGGAGGTTCATGACCAGTTCATGGAGAATCGCATGACCCGTTTTGTCTGCGGCATAGCAAGTGCGTTTATGGGAATGTCCCCCAAAGGCACGCTGGGCAATTTTGCCATCTTCAAGGCGGGAAAAAAGCACCCCCATATGTTCAAGGTCAATAATCACCTCTGGCGCTTCTTTCGTTAAAATCTCTACCGCATCTTGATCGGCTAAATAGTCCGAACCCTTGACTGTGTCGAAGGCATGGGCTTCCCAGCTATCTGCGGGGTCAACATTTTTGAGGCTGGCCGCAATGCCCCCCTGAGCTGCAACGGAGTGGGAACGAATGGGGTGGGTTTTGGCGATGAGACCCACATCAATATTCGGATCTGTGCGCTTGATTTCTAGGGCGGCGCGGCAACCCGCAAGTCCACCGCCAACAATAATTACGTCGTGCTGCAACATCGGCTCTTAGATTTCGGAGAGATTAACTCTATTGTTGTTGCAAAGACTGGGCGATCGGCGATCGCCTGTCATATTTTGTATTTGCCTGTCATATTTTGTATTTGCTTGTCATATTTTTTATAAAACTTCTCGTAATTTGACTATGACACCCATGGAATTTAGGAGAGCGCTATTATTCCTTCCTACGTTGATATTGATATTAACTTTTCGACGCTTTTGAGGTTTGGATCTCCCGCTAAATACCCAATGCCACGATGAATATGCAAACGCAACTGGTGGGCGATCGCCTCTTTTTCAGTAGAGAGATTTTGTTCGATGCACCATTGAGTGAGGGCAAGTAAAAGGACATCTGCCATGTCACCCCCGAAGGTATGCCAAGTCATTTCAACATTGCTATCGGTGGGAATGGGCACATCAGCAGGTGGATGATCTTCGGCGAGGGAACGGCACAGCGCCCAGCGACACAAAATATTCCACTGATCGATTTTGGTGACGCGCTTAAGTTTAATCAGTTGATCTTTTGCGGTCTGAGAGAGTTGAATGCGTTGGATAGGAGTTTCCATATTTTTTGTTTACCAGAAATAGCCGGATTTGATAGTGGTTTGGCAGGTGGAGATGTCGTATTCGAGGAGATATTCACTGGCGATCGCCCCACTATCTCCCAATTGTTTTGCTTCTTTTTGTCCAATTTCGGTATCAGTGGAAAGCAATAGTACTTGGTGGCTTGCTGTCGGGAAATATCGTTCTAAAAGATTTTTACGATGGGAAGAATCTAAACGTCCTAAGGGGGTATCGATAGCGACGGGTAAATTACGACCGGACACGCGAGCCAGACCCCATAACAGAGCGGTTGCGAGCAGTTGTTTTTCCCCAGCGGATAAACGATTTTTAGGTAGAGGCTGACCTTGGGCATCATAGAGGTGGAGGGCAAAGGTTTCGATATCAATGGTGATACGTCCTACGAAATCGGCTTTACGGATGAGATAACGAAAGCATTCGGTAACGGCGGATTCAAGGTGATCTATTTTGCGAATTTTGAGTTGTTGACGAAATGTTTTTAGGGTGGTTTGGACGCGGTCAATTGCCTGTATCGTATGTTCATTGTTCTGCCGCTCAAAAATTTTTTTGCCGTACTGACTGAGCTTTTGTTTGGTGTCTTCGACGATGGCCGTGAGCTGGGCTAGTTCTTGTTCAGTGGTTTGATACTCAGTTTGTAACTTGATCACTTTTTGGTTGGCTTCGTCTACCTGTTGGGCGAGTTGATCAAATTCTTCGGGTGGGGCAGCAGCGGCAAGTTGGCGATCGCCTGCATCGATATTGAGTAATGTATCTTGAATTTGTTTTTTTAATTGTTGAGCACGGTGAATTTGGTCGGGTAAAAGTTGACTTGCAATCAATTTTAAATAGCTTAAACTTTCGGCATCAATACCCAGTTTTGGAATATCCACATCGGCTTGGATTTGAATCTGTTCTAATTCGATTTGTAGGAAGTTTTCAAGTTGTTTGAGTTTTGCTGCGGGGAATTTTTTTGCCTTGGCAAAGTCTAAAAGTTTTTGGTTGCGATCGCCTAAAATCTGGCTCGTCAGTTCTGCTTGCTGGGATTCTAATTCTGCTTGGGCTTGGGTTTGGGCACGGTTTAAAAGGGGCTGAATTAGGCTGAGGGGTAAAGCTTGGGCAGCAAGGGTACGTAATGCTTGGCGATCGCTGTCAAGTTTTTGCTGGAGCTGTTGTTTTTCGGTTTCGAGTTTGGTGCGCTCTGCGGTGATTTCACCACCCCGCATTTTAAAAATATCTAATAATTCACTGGCATTTTTTTTGGCGACATCTACTTTATTTTGCAAATCGCTCAGTTTTTGTTTGATGATTTTGCGTTGATCATCCTGCTCGGCAAATCGTTTTTCGAGGGTTTCAAAGTCCTGTAATTCAGTTTTGTTGGCAAGGGCTTTTGCTTTACGGTCTTTTAAAATTTTAAGGTCTAAAGAAAGGCGATCGCTCAGTTCTAAGCCTAGTAAAGATTGGATCGCATTGACCACTTCGGGTGGTGGGTTGTCCTGTTCTGCTAGTTCTTTAATTTGTTCGCCGTCAAAGAGAAACAAGTTTGAAATGCCGAGGGGTAAAAGTTCTTCGATGCGTTCATCCCACATTTTGGCAAGGGCGGGATCGGGTAGGGAAATGGGTTCGCCTTCGACAATATTACGGATAAAAATTTCGAGGTTTTCTTTGGGTTTAGGGACGTTTTGCCAACTACGGCGGATATGGTACTCGGTGGGTGCGCCGGTGATGGAATGGCGAAAAATGAGTTCGACGGCAGTGGTTTCTCCCTCGGCACTGGCGCGATTAATACACTGTTCCAGAAAGTCGCTATAGGCCATAGAACCACGGCTAGAACATTGGGCGCGTTGTCCGTAAAGTACCAGTCGAAGGGAATCCATAAGGGTCGTTTTGCCGCCGCCGTTCATGCCACCAATGAGGATAATGGGGCTGGTTTCGGTGGGGCTGAGGTCGAGGGTTTGTCTGCCGCTATAGGGGCCGAAATTTTCGAGAATGAGCGTTTTGAAAATCATAAAAAGGCTAGAGGCGATCGCCGTGGCGTATTATTTGCGTTTACCAAATTTGGCTTCGGCAAAACTGCTTGATGGTGTGGATTCTGCTTGAGGCTTAACGCTGGTTAGATCGAGTTGGTCAGGTTCGTTTTCTTGCAGGATTCGCTTGAGTTCTTCGGGGTCGTTGAGGGAGTTTTTGGCTTTATATCTGCGCTGGGCATGGGCGATCGCCTCTTCCTCTGTGCGGGAACTGCTATCAAAGCATTTTTCCAAAGCATCAAATATGCCAATACGTTTGCTCATGGTGCGGTATTGCCGCTCTGTATCGAGGAGGCTTGCCATGAGTTCGAGGTGCATGGGGTCGTCTTGGCAAATCTCGGTGAGAAGATCCCATTCTTCGGAACCCAGCAGACTACTGTCTCCGGCGGGGATGGGGAAGGGTTCGCCAGTAGTTTCTTGGTAGATGCGGGGTAGGCTATCGTCGAATTCATGTTTTTCTTCGAGCCAAATTTTGCGGATCGCGTGGAGTTCTTCGAGGTCGATCAGGGTGATGTTGCCCATGGGTTCGGGGGCGGTGCGTCGGAGTTCGGTCTGGGTACTTAATACTCGTCTCAGCCAATGTTCGCGCCATTGTTTGGTGTAGGGGCCAGGAATAGGCGCTGGTTTGGTGGTTCCGTCGTCTTGTCTACGCTCAAAGATTTGTACACCGCCCCAAATTCTGCGGAAATCTCGGCGATCTTTATCGTTTTTTACGTCGAGTTCATTACGGATATCGAGGAGGGGTTCCATCCATGCTTTGTCGTCGTCGTTGAGGATCATGGCGGTCATAGATTTGTCTTGATCGACCATGGTGCAAACCCAGCAGCCAAAGCGGGAGTCGCCACAACTGGGGGTACTGGTATCGATGACGAGGGGGCATTCGTTATCGGCGGTTGCGCCTTGGTAGAGGGTAAATAGTTCGCTGTTGTCATGTCCCCATGGGTTCGGGTATTGGTTGAGGTAAATCCAGACTTCGTCGTTTGTCCAGTCTTCAATGGGGCTATAGATCAAGGAGTTGGGCAAGCTGGCATTGGGGGACAGGCGATCGCGTACACGTTTTTCTGCGTGTTTTGCCATGGTGGCGGCGCGTTTGGCGCTTTCAGCTTTACGGGTTCCCAATACTAAAATTGTTTCGCCATGTTCGCGGACGGTATCGCGGATGAAGCGGTTAGCAGGATTAATCTTCAGGCGTTCGGTACACCAGCGAAATTTATTACGGGGAGCTGGGTAGCCTTTGCCGATCAGGTTTACCCAAAAGGTTTCTTTGACAATGGGTTGCAGCAGGTGGGGTTCGATAGGCATTTGTTGTTCTGCTGCGGCTTGGCGCATGCGGTTCTGGGAGAGTTTCACCCACTCGGCAACGATGGGGTTTTCTACTCTGGTATCTGTGGTGATGACATGGATCTTTTTCTGCCTTTGCTCTACTGGCAACTCGGCGATCGCCCCCCAAACCAATTGCAAAACACAAGAGCTGTCTTTTCCCCCAGACCAGCCTACAAGCCAAGGTACATCATCATTTTGGTAAAGTTCTTGAATCTCATTTTTCAACCCTTCGATGTCTTCAAACAGCGAATGTAAAGAGCGAATACTCATTGATATTTGTACTCCATGCCCGGAATTTCAAACTGAGCAATAATCTTTTTTAAACGGGTCGTTGAACTTCGAGAAAAACGGATAAAAGGCTGATTCTTTTGGTTAAAGAGAATTATGCTTTTTAGTTTGAAATCAATTTGTAATAGAGATGAAAGCCATTCAGTTTCAGATTTACTGAAAGATTGCGTATGTAGAAAAGATCGTGAGCTATCTGCTTGAATATACCCATCATCACAAACCCAGATAGCCAGCGAAAAAGCATTGAAGTATCGTGCTAAATACATATGATTTAGCCGTTTCTTGCCATTGGGATAAAAAAGCTTGTGAATCTGAGTTAGGTCTGGATGTACACCACTTTTGATCCACCATCCCAAATATCGTTTACCACTTTTAGAATGTGGAGCAGAAAGCTTTTCGGTAAAAGTACAGGGCAAATACTGACGTAAAAAATTATATTTCCACCTCAAGTAAGCCTGATTATTTCCGCCCTCTGCATACCTTGCATTTTTCTTGTTAGGACGCTTTTCTAAAGACCCATCACCCAGCATGACCCCAACCATAAAATGATGAAACTTTTCATCCATCGGTTTGCCGTCATAAGTTAAATATCTCGATTGATTAATTGAACCTAAACCACGTTTTTCCAACATGGCATTAGACATCAAAGGATGATCGGGATATAGCCGCTTGTAATCATCCATCGTCAGATCATGCCGCCGTAGGTGCGTATGTTGAATAAGCTCAAATCTTTCGCCGCACACCGCACAAGGAATCAATCCCTTACCCTGTGTTGCCTCTTGCCGCCTTTGCCTCTTCCGTCGCTTGCGATCATTTGACCGCGCTAAAGCCAGATTTTTTTGACGAGTACATTCAAGATTGCCGCAGACTTTTCGCTGACCATAGTGGGGCAAATGGCGAGAAAGCTTACTTCCACAAATAACGCATAATTTTTCAAGCTGCTCAAGGCTCATTAATCATGTATCCATATATGGGGACATGCCTCAATAATAGCGCAGTGTACCCAAAAAAGGGAACATTTACGGTGATCTGCTCCTCTGCCAAGATCGGGGCTATGGGAAGAGCAGGAAAAGCCTTACGACAGACGCTTGAAGAGCACCAGATTAGTCAAAATAAGCTGGCGACTGTTTTGGGTATTGGTAGATCAAAAGTTTTCCGCTGGTTCCATGAGCAAATCGATCCCACCGCCGAAACCGTTGCAGAGATAGTTAAGGCTTTAAATAAAATCAATCCTGATGCTGCTCAAAAATTTATTGATTTATACCTTGGGAAATTAATAAAAAAGTGACGGACTTTGATGTTTACCTTTCTGAAAAACTTTATCAAAATGCCACTCTAAAGCGTCAGTTCTAGGGTTGTAAATTCTTTCATATGGCAAAGTGATTTTTTCTCCTGCAAAGTCCTTGATCCCTTTATTGTTGGGAGAAATTTCGTCAATGTGATTACTAACAATAATGCGGTATGTATCGTCAAGAGTGAACCACCCTCGGTCGAAAGCCCAGTGATGATTTTTGCAGAGGGATAAGCCATTATCAAAACGATCATCATGAAATTCTGAAAAACGTTTAATATGCGCCCCATCGACAATTCTTTGACCCTTCAGATCCAAAATTCTTAAGCCGCAAAAACAGCATTGATAATTGTAGTTTGCAACAACATTCTTTTTAAATGCTTCATCTCGAACAATGCTTATATTTTCATCTTTGACTTCATTGTCATCAATCTTATAAATCCTGCCGCCTGACTCCCGCAAACGATCCTGAAACTCTTTAAACGCATCCTTTTGAAATAACCTTTGGATTTGTTCCTGTTTATTAGGGAACCACTCATCCAGCAACGTCATAATCAAAACATGGCGATCGCCCGTCCTTTGTAGCAATGCGAAAAGCTCAGGATCGAGGTAAGCATAATCAATCAAAGCCGTTAGCGTATTCACACTTTTTGGCTTAAAACCCTTGATCACCGTTTCCAAACCCGCCTTTACCTTCAGATGCCAAAACTTACTACTCTTTAGATAGAAAAACGGCAAGTGCATACTATTGCGGTGATTTTCCCCAGCCAGATAACTCCAGTATTTCGAGAAGGTGGCGATTAAACTGGCATTAGGATGGATGCGATTCACCGTGATGTGCTTTTGTTCAATTTGCTCAATCACCGACAACAACATGATGGGCTGATGGGGTGCAGTCCCCCGCGAACGATCAACCCGTAGCTTTTTAAACTTTTGCTGGTAGTAGGCTACATCTTTGGTCATTTTTACACGCTTCACACTAAGACCATTTTACCTAGTCGAAAAGATGGATAACGAAAAAATCGGCGATGAATTGGCAGAGAAAGTGGCGGCATATTTAGAGCGATACTGGGACATTACTCAGAATCATCGAGATTATTGCGGCGTAGAGTTGACGTGGTTAAAAGAAGAAGACTGCTATTATTACTGTCACTTTTACGGCGGGCAACCCTACATCACAGACAAGCCAAACCCCTTTGATCGCCCCCTAAAAAAATTCCGCCACAGACAAGGCTTTATCCATTGGTTAGCCCAGCAGAGCACCGCCGCCCTCATCGGTAGCCCCAGCGCAGACTGGCACATCACCAATAGCGGCGATCGCCAAAGCCGAAATCTTTCAACACTTGCAAAATTTCTGAGAGGGTAGATGAGAGACAACTTCCAAATCCCTCACCTATGATGGAAGCAGTAAAACTTTCCGCAGGATAGACAATGCAGAGCCTCTATCAATTGCCCCTCACCTTCGAGCAAATTCTCTCCCTTGTCCGCCAACTACCCGCCACGGAAAAAGAACAAATCAGACAAGAACTCGAAACAGAACGCCGCACCCAGCAACTCGAAAACCTAATGGCTGCATTTCAAACCGATGAACTGACCCTAGAAGAGATCACCGCCGAAGTTGAAGCCGTGCGTGCTACCAACTACCATCATGGCTAGAGTCATCATCGACACAAACCTGTGGATTAGTTTTCTCATTGGTAAAAACTCACAGTCCCTCAAAGACCTATTGATTCAAGCTGAGAACACCCCGATTTTCTCAGCCGCACTTTTAGAAGAACTTACTGCCGTTACCCAGAGACCCAAACTCCAAAAATACTTTTCTCAAGCCAATGTTGAGACCCTCTTGAGTTTTCTAAAAAGTATCAGCGAAATCATTGAACCCACATCACAAGTGAAGCTATGCCGAGATCCAAAAGCCGATTTTTTGATCACAGGAGATCAAGATCTACTTGTTCTGAAAGAAATTGAAATGACCAAAATTGTCACTTACCAACAGTTTGTAGCCTTGCAACGCGATCTGTAAGTTACCTCACCGACAACCCAACGGACGACGATCGCCCCCTGAAAAATTTAACCAGAAACAGGACTTTATCCATTGGCTAGCTCAGAAGCAGACTGGCACATCACCAATAGTGGCGATCGCCAAAGCCGACATCCTCCAGCATCTCCAAAATTTCTGAGAAAGGCGATTATTTCTTTATTGATTCTCCAGCATTGCAAGGACTGTCGTGATTTGACCCAATACAGTTGGGATATTCCGAGAAACGACAACCCAAAGAATATCTAAATCCACATCAAAATAAGCATGGACTAATCGATTTCTCATCCCGATCATTTGTCGCCAAGGAATATTAGAGTAATTGCCCTGACAATCTGGAGATATATGATTTGCCGCTTCACCAATAATCTCAACTAACCGAACCAAAGCTAAAGCAAGCATTTCATCCGTATCTAAATCACTGCGACTGCGCCCTTCTGTGAATTGGATAATGCGTTCTGAAGCATCTCTGATGTGTTTCAAGCGCGTCAGGTCATCAATCTTGCTCATAAATGGCGATCGCCTCCTGTTCGACTTCTTGACGAAAATAGCGGCTGAGATCCATTGATGTTCTGAGATCTACCCTGCGCCCAAACAATGTACTTAGCTCATCGGCGATCGTCACAATTTCCCATCCCGGCGTATGACTATCTTGAAATTCGACGAGTAAATCCAAATCACTCTCCTTCGTAAAATCATCCCGCAACGCAGAACCAAATACAGCTAGTCGCTGAATGTGATGGCGAAGACAATATTCTTCTAGAGATTCTTGATTGATCGTGATGGGCAGAGTTAGGTACACAAATTCTGAGGTGAAATCATCTAATTGTTATGCTAGCTGAGAATTTATGGGGAAGGCGATCGCCTAATTACCCTTCTTATACTTCTGTCGTTGCCGTTGTCTCGCACGAATCCGCGACTTCACAATTTTTTGTTGATAGGGATTAGCATCCTTACGCCATTGCAACCGAGAACCATTAAACTCAACCCCAGTTTCCCTGAGCACCTTTTGCCAACCCGACCAGAGCTGAATCTCAGACCAATCATCAAACAAACCCCAATCCTCTTCCTGTTGGGATAACTTCGCAAACTTTTCGTATAGGGAATAATCCTGACCCACAAGGCGATCCTTGCGTTGGACAACAGGCGCAAAATCAGAATCATATTCCTTGTAACGCACCTTCAGATTCTGCAAACCAATCTGCATCGCCATTTGCCAACGGGGGTGAGGATCTTTATCAAAATTGTCACAGGAAATATAAGCAATCTTCGGCTCACGGAGGTAAAACCGCACCAAACTTACATTCTCTAATCGCCCCACTGTTCGACTCGCACACCCTTCATACAGTCGCAACATTGGATCAAGCTGTTCAAGAGCACTGATATGAACTAATAACGCTTTACTGGAACAAATCCCAATGTCACTCTGTTGGGCAATATCCGCTAAATTCTGCAAATCTCCCAAACTAAACAGCATCATATCCGATAGTAAACAAGCCTGTTTATAGGTTCCAAAAAGTACTTTTATATCAGTTTTTAAGGTGTCATTTAACTGACTGAACTTCGGACGTTTTGCGAACTTAGACAAAGCCAAATAAATTTGAATATCAGAGCGTCTTTGCTCCGTAATGCTTTCCCATTCTGCTGCATCTGTTGCCTCTTCAATGACTTTAAAAGCACGGGTTAAAGTTCTAAATTCAGCACAAATATCTCCTTCTTCAGGCAACTCATTTTTCTTTGGTAATCGCCCCCGCTCCGTAATAAAGTTCATCAAGGGTTGCAGCAGTTCTTGATAATCCTCAAACCGTTTAATCGACAGACGAATTCTCGGTGTGGTTGCCCTTGAGCGAAATCGAGAAGCCCGGAATGTTTCCGCTTGGGACTCATCCCGAAACACAAAGTAAATGCCCAAAGCCACCGGAACTGCATCAACTCCCAACACCTGATCGATATAGAGTTTTAATTCTTCTTGGTCATAATATTTCTGAAAAGTATTGCGACTGGTAATCACCCCATCACCATAGGCAACCTGACCATAACCCCCATCAGCGATCAAAACCTGTGCCGAAACCACCAAGATTTTTTGCGTCAGTCCCCAAGCATTAACCAGTGCTTCCCGCCGTTCTACTGGCTTCTCGACCACATTGATCACATAGCCGAGATTCACAATATCCGCTGCGATTAGTTCATTATCGGGTTGATAAAACGGATCCCAACCTTGAGCTGTGAACCCTTTTTCTGCAACGAATTTGAGATCCTCACCATGACCACAACCATAGTCAAAAAAGCTCATGCCCTCATGCACTAAATTTGCCTCAAACAGCGATCGCACGGGACGAGACATCTGGCGGCGAATAATGGCAGCTTTGTGGCGATCTATCTTGGGAGATTTACCTTCAGTGTTTTTAATCTCGATCAGTTGATGGTCTTTAATTCTGACTCGAAAATGTTGGAGTTTCTCTTCCCACTGTTGCCGATGCCCAATATTACGAGAATCGGCGAGCAAACCTAATTTTTCTTCTGCTTCAGTCAGTTCGGCAAAGGTTTGATAGTGGGGATAATCTGGACAAACGAAAGTTTCTTTACGATGCAAAATTGGCGGGTTTTCACCATAATGGCGCAATTGATGGCTGGAGAGTTCTAAATTAACTTGAATGCTCTGTTTTAAAGCGGGGTGAGGATCTTCGTTAAAGTCAGAGTAATCGAGATAGGAAATTTTGGGTTCGCTGGTGTTGAACTTGATTAGGACAATGGGGAAAGTTTGATCGGGGAGCAGAGAACGGGTGATCGCCTCGTAGTCTTTCAAAAGTTTTGGTAATCTTCCTAAAGCAGAAATGTGAATATATAAAGCCTGTGGAAGTTTTTTTCCAAAGCTAAGATTATGACAAAGAGAACAAACCGTTTTAATGTTCAATAGCTCTTTAGTCATAAATAGCAGAAAAAATTACAAAATGATGCATTCATAATAAGCTAATAAATCATCGGTGAATTCCGAACTATAAAGGTGACTGAAATCATTTATTCAGTGCGGCTGTGGGAAATTTGCCAACTGAGAAAAATCACAGGAATTAAACCGACACCCAAGATGGCAAGGGCAGGGACAGAAGCCTCCACAAGTCTTTCATCGGAAGCATATTGGTAAACCTTTACGGCGAGGGTATCAAAATTAAAGGGGCGAATCACGAGGGTGGCTGGCAGCTCTTTCATGACATCGACAAAAACGAGCATTGCGGCTGTGAGTAGACCACTCCACATTAGGGGGGTATGGACTTGAATGAGGGTTTTTATGGGGGAATAGCCAAGGCTGCGGGATGCGTCGTCGAGGGTTGGTTTGATTTTGCCGAGGCTGGTTTCCACTGCGCCAAAGGACACTGCCAGAAAACGCACGAGATAGGCAAAGATGAGGGCAACGACTGTGCCGCTCAGTAGTAGCCCTGTGGAAATATCAAATTGTGCTTTAAAAAAGTTGGCGATCGCATTATCGAGTTTACCGATGGGGATCAGGATACCGACTGCAATCACTGAGCCGGGAATTGCATAGCCTAAAGCTGCGACGCGAATACCGAAGCGTATCACTAAACTTTGGTTGAGCCGTTGACCATAGGCGAGGATAATGGCGATCGCCACAGCGAGGAATGCAGTGAGAGTGGCTAAGACAAAACTATGCTGGGCAAATTCCCCAAACTGCAACTTAAATCTTGACTGGGGACGATTAAACGCCATTTCCAGCAGTACCCCAATCGGCAAAATAAACCCAAAAAAAACAGGGATAAAACAAAAAAGATTAGCGAGGAGCGATCGCCACCGTGGGAGTTGGTACAAATTTGGGGCAGAGTAATTGTTACTGGTTTGATAATATTTCGCCTGTTGCCGCGACCACTTTTCGAGGAGGAGCAGAGCCGCAATAAAAATCATGAGTGTCGCTGCCAGTTGTGCTGCGGCTTGGGGTTCACCGAGGCCAAACCATGTCCGATAAATTCCCGTCGTAAAAGTTTCGACCCCAAAAAATTGTACTGTCCCAAAATCATTGAGGGTTTCCATTAACGCTAAAGCTAAACCTGCTGTCACTGCCGGACGCGCTAAAGGTAAGGCGATCGCCCAAAAACTTTGCCAAGGAGTGCATCCAAGGGTTCGACTCGCTTCGACTGTAGTAGCAGATTGTTCTAGAAAAGAAACCCGTGCTAACAAATAAACGTAAGGGTAAAGCACCAAAACTAACATAATGATTGCGCCGGGTAGAGACCGCACTGCCGGAAACCAATAGTCCTGTGCCGATGACCACCCAAAAATGTCCCGGAGGGTTCGCTGCACCCAACCGTAATAATCCAGCAAATCTGTATAAACATAGGCGAGCAAATAGGCCGGAGCTGCTAGGGGCAAAAGTAGAACCACTTCCCAAAATCTTTTCCCCCAAAAGCGACACATGGTCACTAGCCAAGCCGCCGTCACCCCCACAACCGTTACGCCGAAGCCAACGCCTAGCATCAACCACAAAGAATTTAGGATATACCGCCCTAAAACCGTTTCCACAAGGTGTCTCCAGACTTCTCCTGAGTCTGTAAAGACGCTGCTTAATACAAATAAAATAGGGGTCGCAATCAATGCGGCGATCGCCAGAGTGACAGGAGTCCAGAAATTTAGCTGTAGACGTTTCAAAAGGTTTAACCGGAAAAATTCTCAATATCCTATTGTGAAATGAAGCCCTCTCTCCACGCAATAGCTACAGGTGGCGATCGCCGTTTTAGCACGCTGAAATTAATCAATCTTTTCACCACTGAGAATAAACATCGGATCAACCGCCGCAAACACCTGCCGCATGCCTTGGGTTTCCAAACGATTAATCGCTGCCTGCACCACCTCCACATTGCGCGCCTGCAACTCCGCAAACCCTTCCGACAACTGATAAAGCTGCTCCAAATTCGTCGCCATCGCCACCGCACGACCACCCGTGGGGAGAAATGACCAAGCCTTATGCAAGAGATCCTTAATTGGTTTGCCACCTCCCAAACAAATGCGATCAGGCTTTGTGGCAATATCAGCAAAACACTCCGGCGCATTTCCCTCAAATACAGAAATATTTTGGCACTTAAACCGTTGACTATTCGTACGCACCAGTGCCGCAACATCTTCATCTCGCTCCACCGAAACCACTTGAGCCTCAGGACAAAGCAGCGCAATCTCAATGGAAATCGTTCCCGTACCCGCCCCAATATCCCAGAGCACAGACTCCGGTTCCATGCGCAGCGCCGAAATGATGAGTAATCGAGCTTCACGTTTTGTCAGGGGAATCCCCGGTAAACGCTCAAATAATTTATCGGGAATGCCGGGGGTTTGGTATTGCCACATCTGTATTTTTAGGTCATGTCTCCTATGGTTTTAGCGAATTCAAGCCATATCGTAAAAATTTTATCGGTCGAGCTTGGCAAATTTATCTGTGGCATGGAGTAGTTCTGTCTGAATGCCAGCTTCGAAAGCAGAGTGCCCAGCTGTGGGGATGAGAATAAACTCAGCTTCTGGCCAAGCACGGTGGAGCTCCCACGCTGTTGTCATGGGGCAAACGACATCGTAGCGTCCTTGTACGATCACGCAGGGTAAATGCCGGATGCGGTCGATATTTTTAATCAGCTGATCCTCGCTATCAAAAAATCCTTTATTGACAAAATAGTGGCATTCAATTCTTGCAAAGGCTTCGGCAAAATCTGGTCGAGAAAAACTAGTTTTGCTACTGGGTGAGGGCACAAGTTTGCTCGTACTGCCTTCCCACACTGACCATGCTTTTGCTGCTGTTAAACGAATGTGGCGATCGCCGCTGGTAAGGCGTTTATGGTAAGCACTGACGAGATCATGACGCTCTTCGGGGGGAATCGGTTTCAAAAATTCTTCCCAGGCATCCGGAAAAATCTCGCTCGCACCATGCTGATAAAACCAGTGGATTTCCTTTTGGCGGAGCATAAAAATCCCCCGCAAAATTAGACCTAAACACCGCTCTGGATGGGTTTCGCTGTAGGCCAAAGATAAAGTACTGCCCCAACTGCCGCCAAACACGACCCATTTATCGACACCGAGATATTCCCGAATGGTTTCAATATCCGCGACGAGATCCCAAGTGGTATTTTCCCGTAGTTCTGCTTTGGGAGTACTACGACCTGCGCCCCGTTGATCAAATAAAATAATGCGCCATAGGTCTGGGTGAAACAGTTGCCGATAAATGGGAGGACAGCCGCCACCGGGGCCACCGTGAATAAAAATAACTGGCTGCCCATCCGGATTGCCTGATTCTTCAAAGTAGAGGGTGTGGATATCGGAAACGCTTAACATCCCAGTGTTGTAGGGGCGAATCGGGGGATATAAATCGCGCATAAAATTTCTCGAACTGCTTTGACAATATCGTTATGCTCATCCTGCCTGAAAATATCGGCGATCGCACAAGACTGCAATAAATAACCACAAAAAAACTCCCCACATTGAGGAGCTTGATCAAACTTTCGCCTGCTTAACAAAGACCAAAAACGGATAGGTATACAACGATTCATTTTACTGTGACATTCGCTACAAAAAAAATGCTTATGGAGACGGTCTAACGGGGGCAAAGTTCGCTTTGTCTAGTCAAGGGTCTAAGGAACAAGAGTCTCTCACCATACCTACAGGGTTGGTGGGATGAGTGTCAATTTCTAGCGTGGGTTGCATTCCTAATAAACGTCAGTTATGGATAAGAATGTAGCCAAAATTCTTTAGAGAAAAGGAGACACGGAGAGGGAAAGACACGGGGAAGCAACGAAAATTTGCATTTTTTGAAAGCGAGGATTGTTTGCATAGAAACATCTCCTGATCTCCCGATCTCTCGCTCTCCCATTCACCGCGTCGTACTTCCGAACATGCTTAAGCAAAACTCACATTAATAAGCCTTATTTCCATCGCGCCGTTGGTGTCTGTCATTTTGTTTCACGCAATGTGTGATTTTGCTCTCTCTATCTGTACAGAATATGATCCCTTAGCTCTGGGGCATTTCCTGTGGAGTATTTGTCAAAACCCTTGTGCGACTTTTAATGTGATAGTTCACAAGGTTGATCAATGATTCGCTGTCAACGGGCTTTTCGATACGATCCCGGAAGCCGTGTTTCTGGAGCTGTCGCCAATTGCGTTGGGTGAGGCGATCGCCCACAAGTAACACTGGAATTTGTTGGGTTTGGGGCGAATGCTGCAACTTGCCCATAATTTTTTCCACATTTTCCTGAGCCTGCTCTGCGTCTAATAACACTAAACTCGGCTGTAAAATCGTGACCTGTCCAAGGGCGATCGCACTATCAATGAGCCAAATAACCTGGTAGTTTGCGGCCGTCAGCAAATCGCAAATGAGCGTCGCCGCTTCCTCATCTTGGGAAACGACAACAATCGTGCCGCCCATGGTGCCATTGGGGATCGTCCGTTCTGAAACACCAGCATATTTGCTCTGACAGGGGATACGTACCGTGAAAATAGACCCCTTTTTTGGCGTTGACGTGACATGGATTTGACCTTGGTGGATTTCTACCAATTGTTTGACTAAGGCCAACCCAAAGCCCGCACCATCATGGCTCCGGCTAATGGATGGTTCTAGCTGCTGAAATTTTTCAAACAATAGGGGCATTTGCTGGGGCGCAATACCAATACCCGTATCCTTCACTTGGAAAAGCACATCACCCTCGCCTTCCCGCCAAATGGTAAAGGTGACCTCGCCACCATGGGAGGTGAATTTAATGGCATTGGCTAAGAGGTGGGTCAAAATTTTGTCAATGCGTTGTAGATCTGCGCAAAAACTTTCCTGTTCGGGTTCAAGGCGATTGGTGAAAGTGAGGGTTAACCCTTGACGTTGTGCCATATCCTGAAATGAGTTGATCACCGAGTAGCACAATTGTTTTAGGGAAAATTCCTGTAGATCAAGGACTGAGCGGGCGGCTTCTGTTTGGGAAAAATCTAGAATATCCTGCAATAGATTTCTGAGTTTGACACCGCTGGTGTGGATACTTTGTAGATAGCTTTGCTGTTTTTCTGCCGAAAATTTATTGCCATTCTCCGCCGTTGACCAATAGCTGAGGGTATTGGATAGGCCAATGATTGAGGTGAGGGGGGTCAGGAGTTCGTGGCTTACGATATGAATAAATTCCCGCTTGGATTGGCTAGCGACTTGGGCTGATAGTAGGGCATCTTCTAGCTCCTTGGCGCGCTGCTGGGCGAGGGTCTCTAGGCTGACTTTTTGTTCTTGTAGCTGTTGGTAGGAACGGGCCTGCAAGACGGCGATCGCCAAATAGTCTGCGACGTGATAGAGAAAAGAAATCTCATTTTTCCGCCACCGTCGTTGGGTTTTACATTGATGGGCGATCAATAATCCCCACAACTGATTTTCGACCATTAATGGCAAGGCTAGGACTGATTGGGGCGGTTCGACATTATGGATATTTTTAAATTGTGGTGGACAGAGCTCGAAGCGTGCATTTTCGCTGGTATTACTAACGGCAAGGTGATGTCTGTCTTGGTAATACTCAACAAGTTGCGATCGCAGATCGGCGGGTAGTGACTCTGCGTAATGATTTAGAGACGGAATCGAATTATCGTTAAGGACTTCAAAGGTGACACGATTTAAAGACTGTTGCTCTGCTTCAAGATTTTGCCCTTCTGCTGTCACATCAAACTGGTAAACCAACAATCGATCAACTCGAAGTAATTTTTGCACTTGCTCTAGGGCAAGGCGTACCGTCACCATCAAATCTTTGTTTTGGTAGATGCGATGGGTGACATTATTGAGAATACGTTCCTGCTCAAGGCGATTATTTAATAGTAGATCGAGGGGACGGTTGGTCATGCTGGGGCCATGGCCAGTTTGGGACTGGATCTGGTTCGGCGATCGCCCAATATTCATCAACGCCAAAGTCAACTCACTGGGCAGTTGCGACACCGCAGGCAACGGAAACTTACGTAATTTTTTGAGCTGGGGCAACTTAACCCCTTGGGCTTCAAAACTGGCGAGGAGGTCAGAGACGAGTGCTGGCGCAAAGGAAACCGCCATTTCACAGCCGTCGGCATCTTCATTGTCTGCCGTGCCTTGCTGAAATTCAGCAGAGTAATTGCCCCACAGTATCGCTGTAAATTCAGCATCGACGAGGAGACGAAAAATATCGTATTGCAAAAAGATTCCCGCTGTGGCCAAGAGATCTTCGTTAAGGTAAATACGATTTGCTGTCTGGCCGAACTGGTGCCAAAGTTGGCAAAAGGCTTGCATCTCAGACTGGGGAACAATCCAAGCGATGTCGGGGGTCAATGCAGTCAGGTTCATGAAGAGGTTGTGCAAATGTTCTTCCAGCAGCAATATCTTCTAGGATGGCTGCAATTCCCGTTGTTCGATTCAGACTGTAAGCTTTTCTTAAAGAGAAGGGATGGCGATACGGCTGTAACGGGGTTATTCATCATCTTGATGACACGAATAGCAACATATCACATAATTTTTTGTAATGTAATTTACCTTGTTGCCTCTACTACTTTTTAATTGTTATCCATTTCTGGATGTGAATCATGGTTGTAAAACTTTCTGGCCGTACTCGTTCTTTCTTCTCGCTTTTGTTAGCGGCAACGGCAGTCCAATGGACTGGTTTGATGGTTGTGTCTACTCCGGAGGCGATCGCCCAGACAACGATTAAGTCGGAGATTCTACTCGAACCTTCAGAAGAGGAATCCTACAAAGTATTTATTGCGCGGGCGGAAGCGAATGCGGCCGTCAGGGTACAGTCATTATTTGATCAAGATTTACTGCGGACGGAGGCACAGGTCACAGTCCTCGGACAACGGAGTGCGGCGATCGCCCCCGTATTGAAATTGCGTGTGTCGCGGCGGGAATGGACAACATACCCAGACCCAGAAATCTGGAGCGTTTATTACCCAGAGTCCAAAAGCCTATTGCTGTTCGACGAAGCGCTACCGATTGTCGAAGCAGAACCAGACATCACAGCAGACGAGCCCCTCGATGATCGTTTAGCTTTATTTGTGACAAACCCTGACACAGGAAACCGTTATCTCCTTACAGGTATTGGCACATGGGCAGAGGCACAATCTGAAGCCGCCGCCCTCGGTGGCTCCCTCGTCGTGATCAATGACCAAGCCGAGCAAAATTGGCTCCTCGATGTTTTTGGAGATGGCCTTGTCCCTTCCAGTGGCCTAGTGAATAATCAACCGCAACCCACCGCAGGCTTTTGGATTGGTTTAAGTGATATCGCCACAGAAGGAGAGTTTGTCTGGATTAATGGCGATCCTGTCACCTACACAAATTTCGCCTTTGCAGAGCCAAACAATCTTTCTCCAGAAGGTCTAGAGGAAGATTATGGGGCGATCGCCTTGGGTGGAACCCTCGGTTCCGGCGGTGTGTGGACTGACCAGAGCCAAGACCGCGTCCAGTTGCGAGGCATTGTGGAAGTGTCCGCCGAGGCAACATTCCCAGAGGATCTTGACGTGCCAGCCGTAGATCCCCAGGAACCCGCACCATCTGGAGTTGAGCCAACGCCAGAGGCCGTTGATGGCGAACCTGAAGCGGATGGCGAGACCTCCGAAACGACAGATGCAGAAACCAGCGAAGCAATGGAAGAGACGACAACTGAAGAGGCAACAACGACTGAGCCAGAAGAAGAAGACGACGACGATGACAATGGCTTACCCTCTCGCACTGTGCCGACTCTAGTCCGGTAGTCACGGCAGAACAACGGGAATCACAGTAAAATTCGAAAGAGTAAAAGTTTTTCGATGTTGGCGTTTTGCGTCTTTAAAATTTATCCCTATGGCAAAAGCAATCTGGAACGGCACCGTCATCGCCGAAAGTGACAACTGCGAAATCGTTGAGGGAAATTATTATTTCCCACCGGATACGATCAAGTCTGAATATTTCAAATCTAGTGAGACCCACACCAGTTGTTTCTGGAAAGGGCAAGCGAGCTACTACACCGTTGAGGTGGATGGTGAGCAAAATAAAGATGCGGCTTGGTACTATCCTGAGCCGAAGGAAAAAGCAAATAACATCAAGGGCTATGTGGCTTTTTGGCGTGGCGTTAAGGTGGAGTCGTAAGCACGAAAATACTGCAATGGGGGGCTATCGTTAACATTTTCGGTCGTGCCCCAAGGCGATCGCCAAATTCTTTAAAATAAAAGAAAGTATAGATAGAGTTAGCGAAATAATGGCTGATATTCCTGCAGTTGCAACGATGTCCTACAGCGATCGCCAAATCACCGCTTGGTTACGGGGCTTGCTCACCATTGCTTGGGCTGATGGTGACTTTGATCCTGAAGAGCAACAGCTTATTTCCCAATTAACGAAAGACGCATTAGTTCCCCATGAAGAGATTGGCGAACTGACTGTGATTAGCCCTGAAGAGCTGACGATAGAATTGGGTGACGAACAAGTAACCCGCGAAAATTTCCTCCGCACTGCCGTCATGATGGCGATCGCCGATGGAGTTTATTCTGTGGTCGAAGCCGACGAGATTAAAGCATTTGGCAAAGCGCTTGGGGTGAATATGAGCGCCCTCCACAGCCTCGAACAAACCCTTTATGACCCCGAAACCTGCACAAAAGAAGAACCCCAAGAAGAGGTGCATATCGATGCCCTCAAACCAGTCCGAAATTGGCTAGATGAAATGGATGTGGATGACCCCCGAGTAGCTCGCTTCATCTGTAAAATGATTCCGCCCCAATGTCCCTTTGAGCGCAACATCAAGCTATTTGGCAAGAAGATCGTGCATATCCCCCCCATGTGCAAACTAAACCCGCTGTACGAGCAGCTAGTGGGATTACGTTTTCGGTCGTTGTCTTACCTTGCCGATGATTGTGGTGAAGATATTTCTGATTTTATTTAAAATCAGTTTGTCACAGTCGATTTATCGCTGGCAAAATTCTAGGGAAACAGGCGATAAACAAGGAAATATCGGAAATATCCATCATGATTTTGCGGAGAAATTTCCCGTGACTACCATTGCTGAATTATGGATCTATCCAGTCAAATCTTGTCAGGGCATTTCATTGACCAAAGCCCAAGTCACCCATAAAGGGTTGGCCGGCGATCGCCAGTGGATGATTGTCGACCAAACAGGCAAATTTATGACCCAACGCACCCATCCCCAGCTAGCAAAGGTGCAAACAAAACTCAACAATGATTATTTAACATTAAACTTCGAACAGCAACAACCGCTACAAATTGCAACGCACCAACAAGGCCATCTAATACCAGTAACCGTGTGGCGTTCCCAAACAAAAGCCATAGACCAAGGTGATTTGGCCGCCGCATGGTTTCGTCAGATTCTCGATGTCCCTTGCCGTCTAGTGCGCCAAGCTTCCGAGCAAATACGCCCCATCAATCCAGAGTATGCCCTCTGGGAAAATCAGCCCATAAGCTTTGCCGATGGCTATCCCCTTCTCCTAACTAATACAGCCTCTTTGGGCGAACTAAATACAAGAATTAGCGACCAACAAATTCCCATGGATCGCTTTCGCCCCAACCTCGTCGTTACAGGCGATCGCCCCTTCGCCGAAGACCATTGGCAAACCTTTAAAATTAATGAATTAGAATTTGTTGTCGCCAAACCCTGTGAACGCTGTGTTGTGATCACAACCGATCAGAAAAGTGGCGATCGCAGCACCACCCAAGAACCGCTCCGCACCCTACGTCAATTTCGTTACCAGCCCAATCAAGGCATTTTATTCGGTATTAATTTAATGCCAAAAGATATTGGCTCACTGACAATCGGAGAACAGATAATCCTCTAAAAAAACTGAAACTTTGACCTGAAATCAACAAGAAACCAAACAAACTAAGACATTTGACTGAAGAATAGACCAGGCAACTTAAAATGTTACCAGCAAGACCAATATCCGAATTGCGATGTTTCGCCGATCCCGAAAATCATCCAGCAATGCTAACTTAAAAAAATATAATATAAATGAAACCATACAAGTAATTTAAAAAAAACTTAGCTTACACTCACATATCAACAAAAATCATAAGATTCACTACATGAGTGCTTACTAAAAAAAAACTTTTAACAAGTTGAAAACGCTCAAAATAACAAAAGACAAACTACAATTAATTGCACCACATTTACTGTGCGACCCCCTTAAGCAAAGATACTTAGCACCGCCAAAGCCTTTCAGTTCTTTCTCCCCCCTAACCTTATTTTCCTAGACATGGCTTTGCCACAACCCCTAAACAATGGATGAATCATCCTTATCTTCCACCACCACTAATCAGCAAGACATTAAAATTATTCTTGTTGATGACGAACGAACAAATCTAAAAGCACTCGAAATCATTTTGAGTAGCTTACATCATAAAATTATTAGCCTCACATCAGGACAACAAGCTATTGATTGTCTCAAAAAAGATTCAACAAACGTTGCCCTTGTCATCCTAGACATCCATATGCCAATTATGGATGGTTTTGAAGTCGTCCAAAAAATCCAAGAATTACAAATAGAAGATTACATTCCAATTATCTTTCTGACTGGCTCTGCCACCGACAATACCTTTGTTTTTCAAGGCTATGAAAATGGCGCAGTAGACTATTTAGATCGTAATATTCATCCACAGGTTTTACGCTCTAAAGTAAGCGCTTTTGTGGAGCTGCATCAACAGTCAAAAAAAATCAAAGAACAGACTAAGAAACTACAACAAAGTAACCTTGCCCTCTCTCAAAAAATTGAAGAAAATAAAAAAGCCCTGGCGATCGTTGAAGAAAAAGAAAAAGAATTACGCGATTTCTTTGACCGTGCCAATGATTTAATCCATAGCGTAGATCAAGAAGGTCGTTTCATTTATGCCAACCAATGTTGGTTAGAAACATTAGAATATACCCAAGAAGACCTAGAAGATTTACATTTTCTTGATATTGTTCATCCTTCATACCATCAACACTGTCAAGTCGTATTTAGTAAATTAATGCAAGGTCTGCCACAACAAAGCGTAGAAGTTTTATTTGTCGGTAAATACGGTAACCACATTTATGTAGAAGGAAATATTAACTGTCATTTTAATGGCAATAAATTTGTCGCAACAAGGGGAATTTTTAGAGATATAACTAAGCGCAAAGAAGCAGAAGAACGCATGCTGGCAGCCCTTGAAAAAGAGAGACAAGTATCAGAGTTGCAGTCACGCTTTGTTTCCACCGCCTCCCACGAATTTCGTACACCATTAACTGGAATACTTAGTTCTACTGAATTATTGCAAGTATATTGGGATAAGCTAACTCACGAAGAGCAGCAAGAATATTTGGCTCAGATTTATGATTCGGCGATGCTGATGCGTAATTTAATGAATGATGTTTTATTAGTCAGTAAAGCAGAAGCGGGGCGAATGCAGTTTAACCCTGAAGAAATTCAAGTGGTGGACAGAATTAAAGAGCTATTGCAACAGATAAAAAAACGCATTAACAAACATCACAAAGTAGAGCTAAAAACCGATAATATTCATTCTGACAAAGAGTACAGACTAGATCCCAAATTACTACAATTAATTTTTACAAATATCGTTAGTAACGCAATGAAATACTCGCCAGAAAACTCTAGAATAGAAGTTGAAATTTCCGAGAAAAATGACTGTATTAATTTTAGAATAAAAGACGAAGGTGAAAGTATTCCACTTGAGGATCAGCCCTATGTCTTTGATTCATTCCGGCGGGGAAAAAATACCCATGATATTCCGGGAACAGGCTTAGGTTTAAATATTGTGAAGCACTGTATTGATTTACATGGAGGCAAGATTAGTTTTGTGAGTGAATCGGGTGTGGGCACTTGTTTTGATTTTTTATTACCAATCTCTGCTAAAGAAGCGTAGTCGATTTATTGGTTAATTTACTCACTTGATTTACTTATTTGTAGACACAAAAGGACTGCATTGCCATGGTGAAAATACTGGTTGTTGAAGATGATGCAAAAATTCGTAAGAATGTAGCACGCTTATTAAAACTCGAAGATCATGATGTCTTAGTGGCAGAGAATGGTTTACAGGGTCTAGATATAGCTTTGTCGGAAAAACCTGATTTGATTTTATGTGATATTTTAATGCCAGAAATGGACGGCCATGAAATGTTGCGGGTCTTGAAGGAAAAAGCGCCTAATTATTTTGCGCCATTTATTTTTGTTACAGCAAAGGGTAGTAAGGATGATATTCGTGAAGGGATGACTCTTGGTGCGGATGATTATTTGACTAAACCATTTACACGTATTGAGCTTCTGGATGCTGTGACTAGTCGTTTAGAAAAACAGCGTGCTTTTCAAAAACATTATCAAGAGCAACTACAAAAGATAGAGGTTGAATACTCGGATAATAAAAGGTTTGATCCTGTTACAGGTTTGCCGAATTTACTTTATTTGGAAGACAATTTTAAATTATTAGTTTGTGAGTATGAAAAGCTTCGTTTTGATCGCAATACAAATAATGTCATACTACCGTTTTTTGTCTTAAGGGTTGAGCGAACAGACACAATCAGGAAAAGTATAAATCTGGATGCTTACCAAAGTTTACTTAAGGCGATCGCCGATCGAATTAGTGATTTCTTACATGACGATAATTGTCTAGTCATGCTAAATGATACCGAATTTGTGGTTGTGTTACCGCCACAGGAAAAGCGTCCCGAAATTATTGCGATCGCCACATCAATGATCCAGTTATTTGAACGGTCTTTTATGATTGGAAATAACGAATATTTCTTACAACCTAAATTAGGGATTAGCATTTATGGGCGTGATGGTTATAGCATCAATGATCTGATCCAAAAAAGCCGTAATGCCCTAGAAACAATCACGAATGTTTCCAATGTAAAATATCGATTTTATTCTTTAACATTTAGCTTGGGTTCTAAGAAACAAGCATTTCTTGAAAGTGAACTTCACTATGCCATTAAACGGAAGCAAATAGCAGTGTACTATCAGCCCAGTATTAATTTAAAAACAGGCAAAATTATTGGTGTAGAAGCTTTAGCCCGTTGGGATCATCCTGAACTTGGTATGGTTTCGCCATTGGATTTTATTAATATCGCTGAGCAAACTGGTCTTATTAATGATATTGGCTTTTTCATATTGGAAACGGCAATTAAAGATGTCAGTCAGTGGCAAAAAAAATATCAACCGGATTTACATCTAGCCGTTAATTTTTCGAGCAAACAACTATATAGCCCAAATATCTGCCATGATGTTGTTAAAACCTTGATTAGCTATGATTTTTCCCCATCTAATCTTGATATTGAAGTAACAGAATCTATTTTGATTCGAGATTTCAAGCAAATTATGATGAAGCTAAATTCTCTACAGCGTCTGGGTTGCCGTATTGCCATGGATGATTTTGGGACGGGCTATTCTTCTCTAAACTATGCCCGTATTATTCCTTGGAATATTCTCAAGATTGACCGATCTTTTGTGAGCGATATTCACAATAATAAAGTTAATAGCATTATCATTAAAAATATTATTTCTGCGGCTTCTGAGTTAGGGTACGAACTGATCGCCGAAGGGGTAGAAACCAAGTCAGAACTTGCTGTCTTAAAACAGTATCATTGCGATCATGGCCAAGGTTATTTATTTTCTAAGCCACTGCCTGCAAGTGCTTTTGATCAAGCATTTTTTGACTCTAATTTTTTGCCTTCTTAGTTTCTAGATCTTAGTTGGGGTTTTATGGATTTTTCGACGAATCAGTGTGCTATATTTTCTGTTTTTGTGGCGATCGCCCTACCCATACTTTCTGCTTGCCAACCGCTGCAAAACAACATTGAAGCACCCATTTCTCAGCCATCAGAAGAAGTAATACCAACACCAACTTTGTCAGAGGAAAAAACAATTAAACTCGGTATCCTGAGTATCGACAGTGCCGTATCAGTGAATCAACGTTATAGTCCCTTAGTCGAATATCTTGAAACAACCTTAGACCAAGAATTTGAGCTAGTATCCCTAACCCAAGACACCCAGTTTTCAAAAGTTGCCCAAAAGGCCATTGACTTTACGACGACCAATCCCTTGTCCGCTGTGCAGGTGAGGCGTTTGCATGGTACAGAGTTTCTTGTGACCCATTCTCGTCCCCGAACAGGGACACAATTTAGTGGGTTAATTGTCGTGGAAGCAGAGAGCGATATTGAAACCCTAGAAGATTTGCGAGGCAAGCGTGGTGCCTGTGTGAATTTCCAGACGGCTGCTGCCGGTTGTACGTTTCAGGTGTTTCATTTGCTAGAGCGTGGCATTGATCCCTATGCAGATTTTGCGTCGTTTACAGAAAACAAGTCCCAAGACAACATCGTGTTGGGAGTTTTAAATGGCACCCTTGATTTTGGTTTTATTCGTACCGGTCAACTGGAAAAAATGGTGCGCACCGGTTTAATTGCAAGTAAGGATGAATTAAGGGTTTTAGAACCCATTAATGATGGTTTTTTCTACGAACATACAACGGCTCTATACCCTGAGTGGCCGATCGCCGCGCTTCCCCATGTTGATCAAGATCTAAAGAATTCGGTACAGGAAGCATTACTCAACGTACCATCGGATCATCCAGCCCTCACTGCCATTGGTATCGAATCTTTTGAGCCTGCCGTTGACTATGGCGCACTAGACCAACTAATTGAAAGACTGGAACTGAAAACTTGGGATGTCAAGTCTGCACCAGAATCATAATGTTTGAAAAGTTTCGCGAAAATCTAACCCTAAAATACCTCACCATGACCAGCGGTTTCGTCTTGGTTGTGCAACTATTATTTGGTTTAGGATCGATTTATTGGTCTGGGCGATCCCAATACCGAGCCTTAGAACAAAAGGTGTTAGATGAAGCGGCGTTTTTGGGGGGAGTGAGTCCCGAGGCAATTTTAGATGCTGATTTTTTGACTTTAGAGCGCCTAATGCGCCAAGCTAGCGTCGATGATGAGATTCTTTACAGTGTCGTACTCGACGCGAATCAAACGGCACTGACCCGTTATCTCAACCAAGAAAAACCTATTGTTGCGCAACTCACCAACGAGCAAACCATTAACCACCAAAATATTCTGGTGTTTTTAGAACGGTTGCAGCAACGACCAAATATCTATGAAATTCGGCAACCCATTATTGCGGCGGATGTTCTTCTCGGGGAAATTCGCCTCGGTTATAGCACGGCCATCATTGATGCTCAAATACGGCGTGGTGTCATTTCGATGATTTTTATCTCCATCAGCGTTAGTGCGTTACTTGCTTTTTTGACCTATCTTCTCTTTAGTCGTTTTGTGCGATCGCCCATCAAATCATTAAATGAATTTGCCCTTGAACTAAGCGAAGGCAACCTCGATCAAAGGATTCCAGAATTGCATGTTGACGAGTTTGGCAAAATGGTGGCCGCCTTCAACAAAATGGCCGACCAACTGCAAGAAACCCTTGCCGGTTTAACGGAGGCGCGCGATGAAGCTTTAGCGGGGACTAGGGCAAAAAGTGAATTTCTCGCCACAATGAGCCATGAGATTCGAACCCCAATGAATGCCATCATTGGCATGAGTAGTTTGTTGATGGATACAAAGCTTGATGATGAGCAGTATCAATTTGCCGATACCATCCGTCATAGCGGTGACAATCTCCTGACCATTATTAATGAAATTCTCGACTTCTCGAAAATTGAAGCGAACCGCCTTGAGCTAGAAATCCAAACCTTTGATTTACACCGTTGTATCTACGAAACGATGAGTATCATTGGGGTGCAGGCTAGTCGTAAGCATTTGCAGTTGGATCACTCTATTGATCAAAATTTACCGAAATATATTAAAGGTGACATCACCCGGGTGCGGCAAATTTTACTGAATCTACTGAGTAATGCCATCAAATTTACGAATCTTGGTAGCGTGACATTGAGGTGTGATTTTGTCGAACGTGAAGATGAACCCTATTTACAAATTTCTGTAAAAGATACAGGGGTTGGGATTCCTAAGGATAAGCAGGACGATGTGTTTGAGGCCTTTACCCAAGCGGATAATTCTGTGACTCGGCGTTATGGTGGCACGGGTCTTGGTCTGGTCATCTGTAAGCGTATTTGCGAAATTATGGGTGGTGAAATTTCCCTTGTGAGTGAAGAGGGTCTGGGGAGTAAATTCACGGTTTTATTGCCCCTTGATGAGCCGACTCCGGATGAAATTCCCATGCCGGAACCGGATGTTATTTCTTCATCGGGGTTGCGTAATGCGGAGGGGATTTTAAAGGAGCTAAAAGTGCCTCTCAAAATCCTGTTGGCGGAGGATATCCAAGTGAATTGTCAGGTGGCTGCTCTGATGTTTGCGCGTTTGGGTTATCGCATTGATACGGTTGGTAATGGTCAAGAGGCGATTGAGGCGTTAGCAAGACAAAGCTATGATGTGATTTTTATGGATTGGCATATGCCTGAAATGGATGGTATTACGGCAACGAGGCGTATCCGTGAGGAGGGTAATTCTCTGGAAAAACCTTGGATTGTTGCGATGACGGCCAATGCGATGCCTGAACAGAAGAAGGCTTGTTTGACGGCGGGGATGAATGATTTTATTGCGAAGCCTGTGCAGAGTAAGGATCTGGCGAAGGCTCTATTGGAATGTCCGCTGGTTTCAAGGGTGGCGATCGCCGCCAACCCGGATCTAGAAGCAGATCTCGTAAAATATAATGCCCTTGGGAGGGTCGCTCCGGGGAAGACGGTAAGGGCAACAGACTCTAGACTTCCTGAGGAAGCGCCTTTAGAACAAGCCCAATCGATAATCGACGAGTCAATGTGGCAAAGTTTGCTGGAGATGGCGGGTGTTGATAGTTATGGCTTAATTGATGACATGGTGGTCAATTACCTTGAAGATAGCCAGAAGCACATGGTGAAAATGAGTCAGGCGATCGCCGACCAATCAGCACAGGACTTAAATTTCGCTGTCCATGCGTTAAAAGGCTCTAGTCGTTACCTTGGAGCACAGCAACTGAGTGAACAATGCCAGATGATGGAGAAATACGCCAAGGCCGAAAATTTTGCCCTAGCGCAGACATTAGAACCCACCATTCAGGCTATGTATGCCCAGGTTGTTAAAGAGCTAAAACAGAAACGAGAAACCTTATCTGCAGCATCCTAAACAGCCCAAAAAACAAAAACCTTAATGTTTCGGCTGTGGTGTTTCGGCGATCGCCCTTTCGTAGGCTTGGCGGGCAGCAGCTTGTTGGGCAGCTTTTTTTGACCGCCCTAACCCTGACGCTAGCAACGTTTCATTGAGCCACACTTCAGCGAAAAAGAAATCTTCCTCACTTTTTGACTGGAGATTTTTTTTGACCCGATAGGTCGGTAAGGTGTGATGTTCGCTCTGTGTCCACACCTGTAGAGCATCTTTATAGTTTTGGCGGGCAGGATCGCGTTTAATTTCAGCAGCTTTAGCTTTTAAAGGTTCATCCAGCCAGGGATGTACCAACGATAGGTCATTTGTCGAAAGGAATAAAGCTCCGAGAGTCGCCTCAAAAGCATCTGCCAACAGTGAAATGAGACCCGCATTTTCGTAGTGGCCATGGTAGAGCAAAAACTTTTGAAAATTGTAGCTCTCCGCAAACTCTGCCAAGGTGCGATCGCTGACCAAAATAGAGCGAATAGCAGCAAACTCCCCCACAGGCTCATCGGGATATTGGGCATAAAGCACTTCCGAGGCTGCTAAACGGACAACGGCATCGCCAATAAACTCCAGTTGCTCATAGTTTCGGTCAGGGGAAATGCTCGGATGAGTTAAAGCTAAATCTAACAAATCCCACCGAATCTGGGCATGGTCTGAAAATCCTAGTCGCTCCATTAGCCGCACTAAACTTTTTTGTCGTTGGGGAGGGAGCTGTGCCATTACAAATTAGGAATTTGAACTTTTACACCATAACAATATTCTCCTGCCTTAGAACGTCGCTACCATAATCAATGGCGAGCAACACCCATCAATTTTGAATCCGGTAAACAATGATCATTGAGCTAAAAAAATGCGTTACAGCAGACATGAGCACATGGGTAATAAGTCTCAATTTATTGCTGCCTCCACGCATCTTACTTTCGGGGAGCTCAATTCTTGGGATTTTAGGAATAGGGCGATCGCCAATTGAAGTGAAAGATAACGATTCAATTACAGAATCCACTCAGCTAAAAAACCTACGTTAGGCTGAAAGTAAATACTCAACTGCTTATCATTTCCAGAAAAATAGAGGCAGGTAACAATGAACCCTTTAATATTTGTCCTTCTTGCATTTGGCGGCTTTGGCGTGTTTGGCTCCGTCAAGATCGTTAACGAAAAAAATCAATATTTAATCGAAAGCCTCGGCAGTTACAAAAAAACCCTTGGCCCCGGCCTGAATTTTGTCACGCCTTTTATTGATAAGGTCGTTTATCACGAGACTACCCGCGAAAAAGTCCTTGATGTTCCCGCCCAGTCTTGTATCACCCGCGATAACGTTTCCATTAGTGTGGACGCGGTTGTGTACTGGCGCATCGTCGATATGTATAAGGCTTACTACAAGGTGGAAAATCTCCAGTCGGCGATGGTGAACCTTGTTTTGACCCAGATTCGCTCCGAGATGGGTAAGCTCGAACTCGACGAAACTTTCACTGCCCGCACAGAGATTAATGAATTACTTCTCCGTGAGCTGGATATTTCTACCGACCCTTGGGGTGTCAAAGTAACCCGTGTGGAATTGCGCGACATTATGCCCTCTAAAGCTGTGCAGGATTCGATGGAACTCCAAATGGCGGCAGAACGGCAAAAACGAGCGTCTATTTTGACTTCTGAAGGTGAACGGCAATCGGCGATCAACTCCGCCCAAGGTCGCGCTCAATCCAATGTTCTTGAAGCAGAAGCAGAAAAAAAAGCGGCAATTCTTGAGGCGGAAGCACAAAAAGAAGCTATTCTTCTGCGAGCAGAAGCGGAACGTCAAGAGGCAATTCTGCGGGCGCAGGCGACAGCTCAGGCTACGCAAATTGTGTCCCAGCAACTACAAAACAATCCCGGTGCTCAGGAAGCGTTGCAGTTTATTTTGGCTCAGGAATATCTCCAGATGGGTCAAAAGATTGGTACGAGTGACAGTAGTAAGGTTATGTTCCTCGACCCCAATAGCATGATGTCTACCCTTGAGGGTGTTAAGTCTGTCATTGGGAATGGCAATGGCGATATGGCTTCGCTCAAGGCTGGTCTCGGTAAGTTGGATCGCCATTCTTAAGGGTGTTTGGTTTTTAGATTTTTTTGGGGTATTTTGATATTCCTTTAAGTCCCTCTAGTGAGTCAGGGGGACTTTTTCGTGTCAGTAAATTAATGGGGATATGTTCAAGGTTTTTTGGGAAGGTGCAAAAATGATGCGATCGCCGAAGGCAATTTCCAAGTTTGAAATTAAGAAAAAAGCCTCGATAGATTGGCAAAATTTATTCTTTAATGAATAGTCCAATGCCATTAGTGACATGGCTGGCCTCGAAGAACGGCGATCGCCGAATCATTAATCTAACCACCTAAAAAAAACTCCCCAACAAAAGTCGAGGAGAATGATGGAAGGTAAAACTTGTTTAGTGCTTCAACAAACTACAAATGATTAGGCAGGCACTCCGGCAAGCCCGACGAGCTTTTCGCTGAGATCCCACAAAACATCAGCTTTATTATCATCAAGAGCCTCATCCGAAACTTCTTGCATAAAGGCTTCACGTCCCTCTTGTTGACGGTTGCCCCAGCTCCAGTAGACACCAGATACATCAAAACCGGGATCTGCCACAACCTTGGCGAGACGTTCCCCAGCCACTTCTTCGGTGACGTAGCCGCCCGTAATGTTCTTTTGGAACCAAGGGAAAATTGTGCGGAATAAACCATAATGATTGCGGAATAAACCCGTCTCAGCAACACACCCAGGGTAGAAAGAATTGAATACAATACCTGTCTCTTTATGAAAGCGATTGTGCAATTCACGCATGGTGAGAATATTGCATAGTTTGCTGTCCTTGTAGGCTTTTCCGGGCTTAAAGATTTTGCCATCAATCATTGCCACAGGAGGCTTAAAGCCTGCTGCCATCCCCTGAAGGTCACCGAGATCCGGGGGCGCAGGAATGGGAATTTTGCCACCGACTTCCTTCGGGTTTGCCGTTACTGTCCCTAGAATGACGAGACGCTTATCGTCTGCGGGAGAATTTTTTAGATCCTCCAACATCAAGTTACACAGCAAAAAATGGCCGAGGTGGTTGGTTGCCACAGAAATTTCGTAACCGTCTTTATTGCGCTGTGGCTCTTTTTCTAGGGGCAAATAAACGGCGGCATTACAGACGAGGGAATAGAGCACCTTACCTGTTGCTCGAAAATCTTTTACAAATTGACGCACGCTATCAAAGTCGGCGAGGTCGAGGTGGATGATGGTTCGACTCTCTTCGGGAATACCAACTTCTTTGGCAACTTTTTCGGTCTTTTCGAGGTTACGGCACGCCATGATTACATGCCAACCTTTATCGGCGAGGGACTTAGCACCGTATAGACCGACGCCGGAGGATGCTCCGGTAATGATCGCTGTTTTTTGCTGTTCGCTCATGATTGTCTGTTTCGGCTGGAATTTATCGCGTTAGTTGCTGATTTTACTATTCGAGTTTGCTCTTAAGTTCTAGGGTGTTGCTGTCGTGACAGAATTCCTGAAAATCGCAACGGACAAACGAAATGAAAAAAAATCGGCAAAGGCTTAATTTGTCAGGCGATCGCCCATCTTTAGACTTGCCAATGTCATTAGTTTTAAGACTTTGAATATTTATGACTCAATGTTGCTGGTTCCTTTACAAAGCCAGTGCTCAGGCGAAAAGTTGTTACAAAGCGAGACATTCGGTCATGGAGAAAGGGAGACGCGGAGAAAGGGAGACGCGGAGACAAAGGCGTAAAAGGGGACACGATAATATGGCCATTGTTTTCATTAATACTGAAATTATTGAGCTGAAGAAATCTTCTAATCTCCCCATCATCGGTTCACCATCACAGGCTCTGTCTAACTTGCACTCGGCTCAACTAGGCTTCGGGTGTGTTATGTCGCGATCGCCGGGCATCGATAAAGCTTTTGACGTAAAATCCCAACGCCACTGCGGTTGTAAGTAGCATCATGCCAATGCGTAACATTCCTGCGCCGCTACCGTTACTGAGCGCCCGCCAAAAAGGTGGAATTAAAGCGGCTAAGGTGACTAAAGCAAGGAACGCAACAATATGGGCGGATCGCCTTGTTGTAACTTTTGACCCCCGGAGAAAGCACAAAAAAGCCAAGGCCAAGACCGACTGGAATAAATGCCGTGGGAGAACCACTATCGAGATATCCCCAGATGCCAAGAAGCACAAGGGAAGCACCGTTGACGAGGGTGGCAAAGAAAGGGGCTTGTTTCATGATGTTGTCAAAAAAAAGTGAAGTGACGTTGCAGCGGCAGTTGTTAGGGCAATCTTAACGAGTGATGGGTTAGACACATCAGAAATTAGACTATGATTCTGCCAAAATTCTAGGCCAAAATTTTCCTGAAATCTCTATGGTTGTTTTGTTGTAGATGTCATCAAATTTGAGGTGCAAATCCAGCACTCTGATGGGGGAAAGGCCTTAAAAATAATGAATTACGTGCTTCCATGGAGATGCAATGTAAAAAATGCACGATGAATCACTTAACTTTACTGGAAAGTACGCTGAACAACGGCTGAAGTGGCTGGCGATCGCCTATGATCAAATTCGTGATTATTAGAGGCAGCTCAGATGAAACGGGTTTCTGTCAACTACAGGTCACCGACCTTCATTATCGGCTTATGTTTAACGGGATTACTCGGTGTCAGTATTCTCGCGACAAAGGGTCGTAATTGGTCGCCCAAGGAGTCTGCCAATCCTGCAAACATTGACCCGAATTCTCCATCGGCAGTACTTGAGCTGGCTGATACTGAGCCGGAGTCTCGCCAAGCTGATCTACAGGCGATCGCCGCGTCAGGAGACAACCTTTTAGACCAAAGCCGCGCCCGCTATCTTTTGGCCATGGCGCACCTCGAAGCCTATGAAGGGGGAGCCGCCCTAGAACAGCTAGAAAATTTAGAAAAAGATTATCCAGTTCTTGCACCCCATATTTTCATTAAACGCGGACGTGCCCACGAACTGAGTAATGATCCCGCCGCTGCCCAATCCACATGGCAGCAAGTTTTAAAGCGTTATCCAGAAAGTCCTGCCGCCGCCGAAGCGCTGTATCGTCTCAGCCAGTATGACGACAAATATATCGAACAGGCGATCGCCCAGTATCCAGCCCATCCCCGCACCCAAGCCCTCATCCGTGCCCAGCTAGACAACAATCCCGACCAGCTCAAGCTCTTAGTTTCCCGGTTACTATACGATGCCGATGCTTCAGATATTGGTACAGTACGAGAAAGATTAGTAAATAATTACAGTGATCAGCTCACACCAGAGGTTTGGGAGGCGATCGGTGATAGCTTCTGGGACAGTTGGGACTATGGTCAAGCCGCAAAAGCCTACGAAAAAGCCCCCACAACTTCCCGTAATCTCTACCGTGTGGCGCGGGGTTTTCACATTAGCAATGAAGAACGTAACGCTCGCCGCGCCTACCGCACACTCATTGAAAAATTTCCCGATGCCGAAGAAACCGGTTTAGGCCTACGTCGTTTGGCAACCTTAGTCAAAGATACCGAAGCTCTCGCTTATCTAGATCAGGCTTACCAAAAATTTCCCGAAGAAGCCCCCGAAGCCCTATTCAGTAAAGCCAATATTCTCGAAAAATTAGGCAGTGCTCAATCTGCCGACCAGGCGCGAAAAATGGCGCTCAATGGTTTTAAAAGCCATGGGGCAACTAGCGAATATCGTTGGCAACAGGCCGAGCGCTACGCTAAGGAAGGCCGTTTTGATCGAGCTTGGGAGTGGGCGCAACCGATCGCCGTCAATACTCCCAGCCATTCTTTAGCAGCCGAATCTGTGTTTTGGATTGGGAAATGGGCAGAACGTCTCAATCGGCCTGAGGAAGCAGAACAAGCATTTAATACCGTCATCGCCGATTATCCTGAGTCCTACTATGCATGGCGATCGGCCGTCCAGCTCGGTTGGGATGTGGGCAATTTTACGTCAGTGCGCGATTTGCAGCCAAACCTTGCGATCCCGAAAACGAGACCATTACCGCCTGCTGGCTCCGAAACATTTCAGGAGCTGTATCGTTTAGGCCAAGATTTTGATGCATGGAATGAAATCCAGATGGAGTTGGCCGCCAAGCCAGAGTTAACCATTGAAGAAGAGTTTACAGCTGGCCTCTTAAAACTTACCCAAGGTCGCTATCTGAAGGGTATCAATACCATTTGGGGCTTGAGTCAACGGGATGAGCCGGGCGATCGCCAAGCGTGGTTAGAGCTACGGCAACGGCCTGATTATTGGTATGCCCTCTTTCCATTTCCCTACGCGGATCAGATTCTTAAACATTCCGCTGACAATGAACTCAATCCTCTTTTGGTGGTGTCTCTGATGCGTCAAGAGTCGCGCTTTGAAAAAGAAATCCAATCGCCCGTTGGCGCAACGGGTTTGATGCAGGTGATGCCCGCCACCGGGGAGTGGATCGCCGACCAGATTGACGATACGGAATATTCCCTCAATAATCCTGAAGACAATATCCAGTTTGGGACATGGTATCTCCGCTATACCCACCGCGAATATGATGATAATTCCATGTTGGCGATCGCCAGCTACAATGCGGGGCCCGGTAATGTGGCGAAATGGGTGCGCCGCTTCGATACGAGTGACCCAGACTTTTTTGTGGAGCAAATTCCGTTTAATGAAACCAAAGGCTACGTTGAGGCTGTCTTTGCAAACTACTGGAACTATAAGCGACTCTATGATCCTGACTTACAGAAAAAACTCAAGGAAGCAAACGTTTTCTAACACATATTAGCCCATGGAACAAAAGCCCAAACCCCTTAACCTGAGGTGAATTCAAGGGCTGAAAAGAATAAATGGGCGATCGCCTTGTCCCATGGAAAAAGTAGCAAGTCGATACAATGATAAACGCCAATTTAGATTACAGAATGGAGCAATGAGTAATTTTTTCGCTGGCTCGAAGATCAAAGTGACACAATTGCCACCCTACTTGAAAACGGCTGACCCCATGCCCATGCTCAGACCCGCTGATTTGATTGCCGTCGGTGATATCGGCACTGTGCGCGATCGCCGGCCGGGAGACTATTGGGCGATAAAATTTGAGCGGGGTTCTTTTTTACTAGAAGAAAAATATTTCGAATTAGTCAAAAGTCACCTGATGGAAGCTGATGAATAGGTATGAGCCACATAAGCGTGCAACATCGTCCTTTTAGAAAAACCCTTTTAAAATGGCTACTTGTTGGATTGGGCAGTATTTCCGGCATTTATTTTGTACTATGCCTTTTTCTCATCGTGTGTCAAAATCGCATGATTTTTAGGCCGACTAAAACCCTTGAAAATTTTCCGACTGCCTATGCCCTAGACCATCAAGAAGTCTGGTTACCCGTTAAAAATTCTGTCCAGATTCACGGTTGGTGGCTCCCTTCTCAGGCGAATAGTAACGGTAAAGCGTTGTTATTTTTGCATGGCAATAGCTATAACGTCGGTGAAAATCTTTTCCACGCCAAACGTTTTGTGGACATGGGTTTTTCTGTTTTGTTAATGGACTACCGCGGCTATGGTCTCAGCGGTGGTAAATTTCCCGATGAAAGTCAGGTCTACGAAGATGCCCAAGTCATGTATGACTATCTCCTTGAAACCCAAGGCTTTGCGCCAGACCAAATTTTTGTCTATGGTCATTCCCTTGGCGGGGCGATCGCCATCGAACTGGTAAAAAATAATCCGGCTGCGGGGCTGATCACAGAAGGAACCTTTACCTCCATGTCCGATGTGGCGACCTACTCTGGGAAATATTCCTTGATGCCGGTGAATTTGCTGCTACATCAACGCTTTGAATCCCTGAGTAAGATTCCTGAGATTACCATCCCCACATTGTTTATTCATGGCATCGAAGATGATGTAATTCCCGCCGCCATGGGTCAAACTCTCTACAATTCGGCGATCGCCCCAAAGCAATTATTTCTTGTGCCTGAGGCTGGACATAATGATGTGGCAAAAACTGCTGGGCAATCTTATGACAAAGCAATTTTGGCTTTTAAAGAATTTGCGATTTCTCAAACTTCTGCTACCCTCGCACCGTAGAACGCCAGAGTTGGTAAAACCATTTAACCGTAGGGGTTTAACATGTTAAATCCCTACAATATTGCACTGAAATTACCGTCTTTTTAAACAAATAACAAAACAGACAAAGAGTCCCTCTGAAAATGTATGACTCTTTGTCTGCTTGTAAAAATATTTGAATGTTTTTTAGATGCGGCTAGGGGATTTGACTGAGGGGAACCAAATCACCGTGAATCGTAAAACCAAGGAACATGTCATCGCCAGCTTGAATAAGTTTGCCCGTTAAGACACAGCTTTCATCTTTCTGGGCGATCGCCTGAACAGTGGCGCGAATATCAGTCGGGGTAAATTTGGGGCGATAATCTCCGGACTTTTGGTTAACATAGTTCCAGAGGATGTCACGAATAAGGGACTGATAACCTTGGTTTCCCGATAGATCCTTTAGCTTTTCCTTAAGCGTCCGTTCTAGACGAATACTGGTAACCTCCATATCCGTCGTTGAAGTTTTGGCCTGTGTCGCAGTGCGCATAAAAATTCTCTCCTAAACTAGACTTTTATGTAGTGCAAGTGTAGCATAGCAAGTATAAGGCATTTTCAAGGAGGTAAGACCCTTGTTGTATCAATCCACCCAACAACGTTTCAGACAATTCGCACAGCGCGTGGGCGATCGCCTGATGGTGGATAGCAATAGGGTTCTTGGCTTCGAACCGATGACAATCCTTGCGGAAAATCCGATCCAGCATTGGAGTCTACCAGAGGGGAATTCGACCTTAGATCGCGACCAGTCATGTTTTAGTGAATTTGACGAAATTCAGCCATGTAAACCCATTTATGTCGCAATTCATCTTTGTTTTGGCTTTTTCTCTAATTTAATCAGCAGTTTAATCGGCGGAAGGCTCCGACTCATATTCTGAGCCACAGTCCATCACCATTCATGGGTGTTTGAACAATGATCCTTCCGCTTCTGAGATTAAGAGGCGGTTTTTTTATGGCGATCGCCCCCATTGATTATTGATGCAGAGGGTAGCGAAGCGTTGGGCAAACCCCTTTGGTTGTGCCGTTTGAGTTGTGTTTTTAGTTTATTGATTTTTTATTACATCACCGGAGAGCGTGATCATGTTGAAGTTGATCTATACCGATGAGTCCTTTCGATTAGAGCGTTTAACTCAGTCTGTGGAAACTTGGATTCGAGATCGTGCTGTTTTAGCATTACGGACAACCCAAAATTTTTATCTGGAGCCGAGCAGTGCTGCTTTTTTGGTTTTAAAAGATTTGCCGTTATTGGCAGAGCTGGTCGAGATCAAGGGTGACTGTGACGATATTCTCGACATCGCGGTTTGTGATGCGGAGTATTCCGAAGTTAGCCTCAAGGGTCATTGGGTAACTAACGATGAAGGCGATTGCAGCGGTACATTTATCTGTAAGCTCGGCGATCGCCCAGAATTGTTACTAGAAAAAGTTTGGCAAGCCAGTCAAAACTCTGCACCTGTGCGGGAAGAGTAATATTTGCCAAATCGTTGTGAACTATCGCCTGTTTCGACTAAAAAAGTCTATCCTCTGGAATAGGTTTTTTCTTTTATTTCGTAGGGGTTTAGCCTGTTAAACCTCTACAAAAAGATCTGTTTAAAGGATGTAGAGGCTTATGCGACTAAAAATTTGTGGTTTAACGCGGGTGGATCAGGCGGTGGCGATCGCCGCGATGGGCGCAACGGATATCGGTTTTATTTGCGTCAAAAAATCCCCCCGTTACATCACCCCTGAAAACATTCAGCCCATTGCCGCAGCATTGCCGGACGCTACAGGAAAAGTCGGTGTTTTTGCGCATCAAACCCCTGAAGAAATTGCTGAAATTGCCCAAGACTCTGGTCTCAGTACAATTCAACTGCACAGTGATGAATCCCCCGAATTTTGCCAACAAGTCCGTCAACTTTTACCTAATTTAGAACTCATTAAAGCCCTCCGAGTCCGCGATCGCCGCACCCTTGAAACCGCTAAAGATTACGAAACTGTCGTCGATGTCCTGTTACTCGATGCCTACCACCCCGAACAATTAGGCGGCACAGGCCACACCATTAACTGGGAAGATTTACAGGCGTTTAAACCAAATATTCCGTGGTTACTTGCAGGCGGTTTAAAACCCGATAATATCCAGCAAGCTTTAACCCAGTTGCAGCCAGACGGCATCGATTTGTCTAGTGGTGTGGAAGATTCGCCGGGTCTGAAAAACATGGATCAAGTCGCCGCACTTATGGCTCAACTTGCTGCCTTCAATGCGTAGGGCGATCGCCTCGTAAGGCATATTTTTGATAAAAAACGAGATACCCACATAGCCCAAAACCATTATTTCGTAGGGGTTTAACAGGTTAAGTCCCTACAGAGTCTATTAGAGACAGCGGTGATTTTCACAAACAAGATTTATGAATAGGGTTATTAGATATTTTGTCGTGACTTAGCATGGAAATAGCAGAACACTAGCACTATCTTCGTTTAGATGTCCCTACTATTTTTGGCGATCGACCCGTAATTCATGAAACCGCAAAAATTATCACCATCCGAAACCTTGCGGCGTAGCTTATTGATGGTGTTACGTGCTGCGCCAAAAGAGTTAAGCCGTCTTATTTTTTTTAATTTAATTAATGGTGTTGGCCCTTCGGTATCATTATTTCTCAGCAAAATTGTCATCGATGAAGCCACTGTTTTATTAGGCGATCGCACCCAGGCCGAAGCCTTTCAAGTAATGTTGGCGAACCCCGTTTTATTGTGGAGTATGGTGGCGGTTGTTTGCCTAAATCTTTTTGTTGATTCCCTCGATGCCATTCGTAACCCCATTAACCATGCCATGCGGGATCGAGTACGGGGTCATGTGCGCGGCAAAATCCTGAGGAAAATTACATTTTTTGATGATATTGCCCTATTTGAAAATCCCGATTTACTCAATCTTTTAAAACTAACAGAAACAGGCGAAGAAAGATTAAAATGACTTTCATCTATTGTCATGTTTGCGTTAGTTGGCATTTTTCTATTTGTGCCTTCAGTCGCCATTACCGTTTCCATTGCTTGGTGGGTTCCCCTTGTTTTAATTGTCTTTGGTGCACCCTCTTTCCATGTGGAAATTAAGTATAGTCGTAAGAGCTGGAAAGTCGAAAAAACCCAAGCTAGCTTAACCCGTGAAATGGAGATTTATGCCAATTTAATTAAAGGGGAAAACTACGCAAAGGAATTACGCCTGTTCTCGTTGCAAGGCATCATGATTGAGCGGTGGCAAAGGCTTTTTGATGCCGTATTTATGCGGATGATGAAAGTTAGAAATGGTGAAGCATTTAGCGTTCTAATTTGGGCATTGATTGGCGGTTTGGGGGCAGCATTTTGCTATGTATATGTGGTACTGGGGGTATTGCGCGGTATTTTTAGCCTTGGCGATTTAGCGCTCTATACAGGCATTATTTTGCAGGTGCGTCGTAGCCTTTTTATTATGATTGCGACTTTAGGTGATGTTTATGATGTGGCATTGGCAACGGCTCCTATTTTTCAGTTACTCGATCTAGAACCGCAGCTTGTTTCTGGACAGCAAAAAATCGAGATAAGGTCAGAGAATTCACCGCTTCATATTGAAGATTTATCGTTTGTTTATCCGGGAGGCGATCGCCCCACTTTAAAAAATATTAATCTCACTATTAAGCCGGGAGAAATGGTGGCATTGGTGGGAGAAAATGGGGCAGGCAAAACAACATTAGCAAAACTATTATGTCGGCTCTATGACCCCAGTGCAGGCTCAATTTATTGGGGAAAAACAGATTTTCGCTCTCTAGAGCTGGATGAATTACGTTCCAAAATTGCGGTGGTCATGCAAGATTATGCCCGCTTCCCCGCCTCGCTACGGGAAAATGTCGGTTGGGGTGATGTTACCCAAGAAGCAGAAGAGTCTTCGGTGTTACAAGCCCTTGAAAATGCTGGTTTGGAATACCTTTCAAAAAGTCTTGGTGAGGGTCTGGATACTCCCCTCGGTAAGCAGTTGAAAGATGGTACAGATTTGTCGGGTGGTCAATGGCAGCGGGTGGCGATCGCCCGTGCTTTGATGCGAATATCGTCGGCAAACTTACTAATTTTCGATGAACCGACTGCAGCCCTCGACCCGAAAAATGAACATGAAATTTACCAGATTTTTCGAAAAATTGCGGCGGGAAGAATGAGCGTTGTCGTTAGTCATCGCCTAGCCTTAGCGAAAATGGCTGACCGTATTGTGGTGATGGAACATGGCGAAATTGTAGAGATGGGTAGTCATGATGAATTGATGGAGCAAAACGGCATTTATCATCTAATGTTTAGCCGCCAAAAGAGTAGTTATATTTAGAAAATAATGCTAAAAACAAGTGGCATATAATGAGTTTTCATCTACTAAGCTAATGATAATAAAATCTAAAATTACAGCAGCAGACATCCGCTGACTGGTGAGTGAAAAATCTTTAGGGGGGGTTAACTTATTGCCAAGATGGCTATATTGAGAGTCCCCATCGATAAGGTTAAAAAAAATTGGGCGACTTGCTATGGTTCACAGCTTTATTATCTTGGTTTAACGATATAAAATCGAAATATTACAAAGCTTATTGTGGTTGTCCTTACGATTTGGGTTTCTATTGTAAACACCAACATGATTTCCAGTTATGGCAATTTTATTTTACTGGATTTACTAAAAAATATCGGCGATCGCCTTACTGAATTATGGCGATAAAGTAGCTTGCAGTTACGGCCTTGCCTGAGCCCTATTTCCTGTGAAAAAAAACTGTCGTATCTAAGCACGATTTTGGGAAAATCTCAGAATAAATTATGCCTACTGCATCGGCTTCTAGTTTGATATATCTATCATTTTTTAAGCGAAACCAACCAATCAGTCAACTTTGCTTTTTTTGAGTTGTGGCATCGCAGTATCACATCGTTCAAATGCCATCCGACTGAGGCGATCGCCATTTTGTAGGGGCGGGCTTTCTAGGCTGTAGGTTGTCACCGTTTTTATGGACAGCACTATCTCCCTACAATCCAGAGACTTTATGGTTTTAGTCTAACGAGCAAAATTTCTCTCGCTGCTCTCCGTAAAAATAAGATGTTCATGCTTAAAGCTTGGTGAAGGTTATTATTTTGCACCATGATTTTGAGCCACGATTTACCGGTGAGAGAAGAAAGTGGCGATCGCCCAAATTCTCCATAGCCATTAGCCACCATCGTTAAAACATGAGTTCTTGACCGCCCAAAACTTTAGAATCAGGAATACCATTGCAAGTCCAGCAAAGACAAAGACTCTCCTGCTAAAATCTCTAAAATGAATCTAGCCCTCCACCTTGTCTGAAAATTTCCCTATGAAAAATTTTTGGTTTGCTCAACCTCGTCGTCTTTTGAAATTAGTTTGGCGGCGCAGTGTCATGATGTTTTGTATAGGGATAACCTTGGCAACTGTCGGGGGGTACGGTCAGGCGATCGCCCTCACCCCAAAGAACTATGACGAGCTAGAATTTCCGCCACTCCCTGAAATTACCCTGCCAGAATATGAACGCTACGAACTCGCCAATGGCATGGTGATTTATCTAATGGAGGATCACAAATTACCCCTAGTCAGTGGTTCCGCCATCATTCGCACAGGGTCACGGTACGAACCAGCCGACCATGTCGGTTTAGCCGGAATTACCGGCATAGTAATGCGTAGCGGTGGAACAACAGAACATCCAGCCGATGAGCTAAACGAGATCCTAGAGCAACGCGCCGCCAGCATTGAAACAGGCATTGGCGGTAGTTCTGGTAGCGCTGGTTTTAGCGCCCTAAAAGAAGACTTTGATCTGGTTTTTGACCTATTTGCAGAAGTGCTGCAACAACCAGCTTTTCCCCAGGACAAACTTGATCTTGCCAAACAGCAAACCAGAGGGGGTATTGCCCGCCGCAATGATCAACCGGATGCGATCGCCTCCCGGGAATTTAACAAACTCATTTACGGTGAAGACAGCCCCTATGCCCGTACCGTTGAATACAGCACCCTTGCCAACATTGACCGTGAAGATTTAGTCGAATTCTACGATACCTACATCCGTCCAGACCAGATGATTCTCGGTATTGTCGGCGATATCGATGTGGCGGCCACCAAGGCGATGATCGAAGAAAATTTTGGGCGTTGGGAAAATCCGACGACGACCCCAGACCTAACACCGCCCAACGTTGCCCCCACCGCAGCCCTAGGCCAAGCCTTCCTCGTTAACCAGCCCCAACTTACCCAGAGCAGTATTTTAGTCGGACATCAAGGGGGACAACTGGATAGTCCAGATTATCCCCAGCTAAGAGTAATGAATGGTGTGATTAGCGGTTTCGGGGGAAGACTATTTAATGAAATTCGTTCCCGCCAAGGTCTTGCTTACTCGGTCTACGGCGTTTGGAGTCCCCGCTACGATTATGACGGTGTCTTCATTTCAGGAGGCTCAACCCGCTCCGATGCAACAATTCCTTTTCTGCAATCTCTCAAAGCAGAAATAAACAAGATTCGTGAAACACCCATTACCGAAGAAGAACTATCGAATGCCAAGGAATCAATTCTAAATTCCTTCGTGTTTAATTTCCAAGATCCCGGTCAAACCCTCTCGCGTTTAATGCGATATGAGTACTACGACTACCCTGAGGATTTCATTTTCCAGTACCAACAGGGCGTAAAAGCAACCACCATTGAGGATGTGCAGCGTGTGGCTCAAACTTACCTAAGACCTGAAGATTTGACGGTTTTGGTGGTGGGTAACGCCGCAGAAATCGATCCGCCTTTAAGTGAGCTTTACTCTGAGGTGACAGAACTAGATGTCACGATTCCTGAAGCTCCTGAAACTGAGTGAACCAGCGACAAAGAGAACGCTCTGTCTCTTTCAAAGTAGGGGCAGGGTTTTACCGTCCTAAAAGTCGTATTGTTCGGGATCTCGGTGTTTTAGCGGCGGCAATATATCAAGCTGAAACAGGTTCTTTGCGAGTTCTCGACGGACTATCGGCAACGGGGGTGCGATCGCTGCGCTATTGCCATGAGGCGAAGGCGGATTGGGTTTGGGCGAATGAAGGAAATCCCGATTTATATGAAACGCTAAGCACCAATTTGGCGACGCTCTTACCAGCACAAGCGGCGGTGAGTTCGCTTAATGTTCATCATCTCTGCATGGCGAGAGCTTTGGCTGGCGATCGCTATGATGTTGTGGATATTGATGCCTTTGGGTCGGGTTCGCAGTTTGTGGCTGATGCGCTCGATGTCACAAAAATTGGTGGTTTGATGTATCTCACTAGCACCGACGGCAGAACCTATAGTGGCAGAGAACCCCAGCGAGCTTTACGACAATATGGCGCTTATATTCGCTCCCACCCATCTGTCCAAGAGCAAGGATTGCGGTTACTGCTGGGCAATTTAGTGCAACAAGCTGCCCGGAGGGATTTGGGGATTGAGCCAATTTTTTCGTTTTTCTGGGGTGATACCTGTCGGATAATGGCGCGGCTAACCCGCAAGCCAATTTTGACAGAACGCAACTATGGCTTTCTTGGCTATTGTCACCATTGCGGTAATTATCATTTGCCAACTTGGAAAAAGTTATCCCAAGCGGCTTGTCCCCATGATCAGCTACCACTAACCCTGAGCGGAGCGTTGTGGCTCGGCAAACTTCATAATGACGATTTCCTCGCCAAGATGATCGAGCTGGCAAATCTATGGCAATGGCAAGATGTTGCGAAATTACTCGTGACAATGCAATGGGAAAATAACTTACCGCCTTATTTTTTCCCACTAAAGGAAATTGGCTATCGTGGCAAATTGGACATACCGCCAATCGATAATTTACTGGCGGCGTTGCAAAACAAAGATTTTGACGCGAGTCGTACCCACATTCAAGCGCAAGCTATCAAGACTAATGCTTCAATGCAAGAGGTTGTGGCGATCGCCCGTTCCCTTGCCAGCTAAATTTTTGATTTTTTGCTTAATAATGTGTGCCAGACTTGCGATGGTGAATCGCTGTGATGCCGTTGTCCTGAAGCAATTTACCCTTATCCGTGGTGGCATAAATAACCCAATGATCGCCACATTCCATCCGGTTTGCTACCGTGCATTCAAGATAAGCGAGCGCTTCAGAAAGAATTTGGCAACCATTTTCTGCCTCGGTGGTTTCGATGTCTGCAAACCGATCTTCCCCCGGCTCAAAGGGCTTCAGGAAATGTTTCATTAAGCCGATGTGATTACCCTCCTGCAAGACATTGATCACAAAATTAGAGCCATTGTGCATAAGCGATTCGATCGCCCGTTCTTTGGCGACAGCCACCGTGAAGCCGGGGGGATTGAAGGTTGCCTGGGAGACCCACGAAGCCAACATTGCGCCGGATAATTCCTCTTGCTTGGTTGTGATCACACATAGGGAACCGACAATGCGACCGAGGGCTTGTTCGAGATTTGCGGTTTGGGAAGTGGAGGCGACATTTTCCTTGGGCTTACGGCGTTTGGCGGCTTTTTTTAGGGATTGGGCAAAGTCTGTACCGGTTTCTTCGCAGGTTTTAATGGTGACTTCTGTCGGTTTGAATTTGACGCGAATGGGTTCAAATCCTAGCTGGTAGCCTGCATCTTTAAATTTGCCTTCTAGCAAATCGATTGCCTCGCCACTCCAACCAAAGGAACCGAATACGCCAGCTAGTTTAGTTTTTTCCGCGTTGGCTAGCACGATACCGAGGGCAGTCTGGATTTGTGTTGGGGCATGGCCACCGAGGGTGGGGGAGCCCATAATGAAGCCGCTACAGTTGGCGATCGCCGTTTTGATTTCTTCTGGTTCAGCATGTTCAGCATTAAAAGTTTCCACCATCACGCCAGCTTTTGAGATACCGCGGGCAAGGGCTTGGGCGACGGTCGCCGTATTGCCGTAAGCTGAGGCGTAAATTAGGGCAACGGAAATGTCATTTTTTTGTTGTTCTGCCCAAATTTGGTAGTTATTTAAAAGTTCTTGACGGCTGTAACGCACAAGGGGACCATGACCCGTGGCGAAGATGGTCGCAGGCTTTTCGGAAATTTTTCCCAATGCCAAAAGGGTTTGTCGGATAGATGTTGCATGGATGCAATCAAAATAATAGCGACGGTCTTCTTCGTAAACCTGCCAGCCTTCGTCTAATACTTGATCGCCACAAACATGGGCCCCAAAAAATTTGTCAGTGAAAAGGATTGCCGTTTTTGGGTCAAAGGTACAAAGATGCCCAGGGAAACGCGGTGTCGGCGTTAGGGTGAATTCAAGGTTGTGTCCTTGCCCTAAATCTAAGGTGTCTCCTTTTTTGACGATCTGGACTGTGGGATTTTCATCCTTAAGGAGATCCTGTAGGGCGATCGCCGCCGGATTCGAACAGACAACAGTTGCTTGGGGGGCAAGCTCAAGTAACGCCTTTAAAGTGGCGCAGCGGTTGGGATTCGTGTGGCCGAGGATAATATAATCCAATGTTCGTAGATCAAAACGTTCCTGTAGAGCATCAATAAAAACCCCTTGAAACGATTCCCCCGGTGGGTCGATGAGCGCCCGTTTTTCACCTCGAATCAAATAACTATTGGCAGTTGTTCCCTTTTGCAGACCATATTCGATTTCAAACTTGAGGCGATCCCATGTCCGCGATCGCAGCACAAGCGTATCAGCACTTAGCGGGTAAGGCTGCACATCTCTAGGTCTTGTTTCAACTGCCATAGTTCTGCTGAGGTCATCAATACATCACCTCCCAGTATTGCAGAAGACGCTCGGCGATCGCCATCTCCCAAAACTAGGAAAACTCATTTCATTAAGTGCTAATAACGCACATTTTTTTACCGGCACTGTCCCACGAGCCTGACGACCATGCCGCCCAAATTTTCCCTCCAAAGAATCCCAAAACATTTTGAGTAGGGGGGGTTAAGGGGCTGTACCACCCATCACACTTCGCCGGAAGATCCGGCATAATAACCCCTAAGAAAGAAATTGTTGCCGAAGTCTCTGAGCGTCTAATCTTGATGATGCTTGGAGATTTTTCATCTCTGAGGTTGTCAGTCAGTCGGTCGCCATACATCGATCACGATAGGCGATCGCCCACCATTGGAAAACCGACCTAACCCCTAAAACTCATGTCCTTCGTAATTCCCTACCGCATTCGGATCAACATCACGGCGAGAACCTAGAAACTCAAAACGATTCACCCGAATTACCGGACGAGAACATTCATAACCGTTGCGATTCGTAAACGTCTCTATTTTTAGGTATCCTTGCACGGCAATTTGACGACCCTTTTTTACATAATTAGCAGCCAACTCTGCTGTTTTGCCCCACATCTCCAAATTAAACCAGTCTGGCTTATCGTCACGGCTCGTAGGGCGATTGACTGCCAGTGTCAGAGTACAGAGAACTGTTCCTGATTCAAAATAGCGAACCTCAGGATCAGTCCCGACTCTGCCCACTAAATTGACGATATTGATGCTCATAACTGATATTTTTGTACGAATGATCTCCCCTTATTCTGCCACAGTTATCCGTAGCAATTTCTGAAGAACTTTTGTATGGTGTGATTGATTTACCTACAACAAAGTCGAGTCACAATGCTAGAGCTATATCAGTTCGAACTGTCGCAATTTTCCGAAAAAATTCGTCTTATTCTCGATTACAAAGGTCTAGAGTACAAAAAAATTGAAGTTACTCCCGGTATCGGCCAATTAGATCTCTACAAGATGTCCGGCCAGCGCCAAGTGCCTGTGCTCAAGGATGGTGACACTGTAATTAGTGATTCTACAGAAATTGCTTTTTATCTTGATCGTAAATTCCCCGCGAAACCCATTGTGCCCGTTGATTCGATCCAGCGTGCCCAATGTCTCATTATGGAAGAATGGGCTGATGAATCGATCGGTTTAAAAGGTCGTACAGCTTTTGTTGGTGCGTTAAATCAAAATCCAAATTTTCGAACTTCTATTTTGCCAAAGGAAGTCCCCGGTTTTTTCAAAAATCTTTTAGGCGCTGTTCCCGGTGATGTTCTGGACTTTTTTGGCTCTGGTGTTGGTCTGGGTGGCGATGCTGTTAAATATGCCCAACGGGGTCTAAAGCAGGATTTGGAAGCCCTAACTGCAATTGTGCAAAATCAACCTTACTTACTGGGTGAGCAGCCGACTCTGGCAGATTTTAGCGTGGCGGCTCTGAGTATCCTGCTCAAGTTCCCCGGTGGTGACTACCTTGATATTCCTGAATATCTCAAGGGTAAAGGGATTCCAGGGCTCGGAGATAATGCTGAATATGCGCCTTTCTTTGAGTGGCGCGATCGCCTTTACTTAGATTTCCGTCAGCAATCTGGTGGCAGCAGTCAAACAAAATCTGATAATGATTCACCCATGACGATCGAGATTGATTAGGGGAACCATAACCCCGGACTGAATCTAGCAAATAAAGTTGTTGAAGATTGCACTTTTGTCATCATAGGTAGGGCGATCGCCCTACCTTCCCGATTCCTATCGCAGAGGGAAAAATATATTGAAATACCCATATCCTCAAGGCTGTACCATAAAATGACACCAGTGTATCTCAGACATCAAGCTTTATGAAATAGGCTTAAGTATTGTAAACTACGCAAGAATCAAAAAAAATTGAGCATTTTAAGTAAGGAGCATAGACAGTTATGACGGCGGCGGCTACGTCATCACTCAGAATGTCAAAGGAGTATCTACGCCCACCCAGCGGTATGAACCCAAACGTGTGGATGGTTATCATCGCCGTGGTTTTGATCGCTACATCTGTGTGCGGATATTGGGTTTGGGGTTGGTACGATTGGGTTTGCTTTTGTGAAAATGTTTTAGCCTTGCACTTAGCTGGAACGGTTATCCATGATGCTTCCCACCGCGCCGCCCACAGTAATCGTGCCGTTAACACTGTTTTAGGCCATGCCAGTGCCTTGATGTTGGGATTTGCGTTTCCTGTTTTTACTAGGGTTCATCTCCAACACCATGCCCACGTTAATGATCCTGAAAATGATCCCGACCATTTTGTGTCTACCGGTGGCCCACTATGGATGATTGCTGCTCGCTTTTTCTACCATGAATTCTTTTTCTTTAGGCGTCGTCTTTGGAAAAACTATGAACTCCTCGAATGGTTTCTCAGTCGCGCCTTTCTTGGCATCATTGTGTATCTCGGTATTCATTACGGTTTTATTGGGTACATCATGAATTTTTGGTTTGTACCGGCATTGGTTGTCGGTATTGCCTTGGGTTTGTTTTTTGATTATTTACCCCATCGTCCCTTTGAGGAGCGCGATCGCTGGAAAAATGCACGTGTTTATCCCAGTAAGCTCCTTAATCTACTCATTTTGGGTCAAAACTATCACCTCGTCCATCACCTTTGGCCTTCCATTCCTTGGTATAAATACCAGCCTGCTTACTATCACATTAAGCCCCTCCTCGACCAAAAAGAATCTCCCCAATCCCTTGGTCTTTTGAAGGGCAAAGATTTTCTTGGATTCCTTTACGATATTTTTGTGGGCATTCGTTTTCACTCGAAATCTGATGCTAAATAATTGATTTTTCCGCCATTGACTTTTCTCTTTATTTTCCTATTGCCGCTAATACTATGATTGATTCTCAAGCAGTTCTTGATGCTCTAAAACCTGTAAAAGATGCCGAACGCAAGCAAGGCTTGGTGGAAGCGGGTAAGGTGCGGGATATCGCCATTGACGGTCGCAATATTGCTTTTACCCTTGCTTTAACCACCTCTACGGGGATGGTTAAGGATTTGATTGTAGAAGATTGTAAAAAGGCTGTAATGGCGCTTGAGGGGGTTGACACCGTAGAGATTGAAGTAGTCGCGATTCCTAAGCCGCTGCCGAGTCCCCAGGGTATTGAGGATGTCCAAAATATTATTGCGATTTCTAGTGGTAAAGGTGGTGTCGGGAAGAGCAGTGTTGCTGTTAATGTGGCGATCGCCCTTGCCCAGAGCGGTGCAAAGGTTGGTCTTTTAGATGCCGATATCTATGGGCCGAATGTCCCCAATATGATGGGTGTCGGTGAAGTCGAGCTAAAAGTGGATAAAAGTGGCGGACAAGATGTTTTACAGCCAGAGTTTAACCATGGCGTAAAGTTTGTTTCGATGGCATTTTTGATCGACCCTGACCAGCCTGTGATGTGGCGCGGCCCAATGATCAACAGCATGGTGCGGCAGTTTTTGTATCAAGTCAATTGGGGTGAATTGGATTATTTATTGGTTGATATGCCCCCCGGCACAGGTGATGCTCAGTTGACCATGGCTCAGGCTGTACCGATGGCGGGAGCGATTATTGTGACAACGCCCCAAACCGTCTCGTTATTGGATTCTCGCCGTGGTCTGAAGATGTTCCAGCAGATGGGGGTGAATCTCCTTGGTATTGTCGAGAATATGAGCTATTTTATTCCACCTGATATGCCGGAGAAGCAATACGATTTGTTTGGTTCTGGTGGCGGCGAAAAGACTGCAAAAGAATTAGATGTACCCCTACTGGGCTGTGTGCCTCTAGAGATTGCCCTGCGTGAAGGTGGAGATAACGGCCAACCAATTGTTGTAGCTCAGCCGGAGTCTGCTTCTGCAAAAGCCTTAGTTTCTATCGCTGAGGCGATCGCCGCTAAAGTTTCTGTTGTAGCCGTCGCCTAAAACTCACATCACACACAGGTATTCGAAAAAAAGAAAGAGCCATGTGGCTCTTCCCTTCTCATATTTCCATAGACGGAAATTTTACTTAATTGTTTTTAAGGTTCAACTTGATTTGAGCCAAAATTAACGCTTAATCTTTTTCGCCATGCTGCGGAACATATCCATACTGGTATCCACTTGATTAGAAGCTTTAGGTGCCGGTGCTGGAGGCTCAAATTTCTTTTCTTCTACTACAGGCTCAGGTGCCTTTGTTTCTTGGACAGTGGGAGCAGGAGCTGCAGGCTTAGGAGCAGGAGTTGATGAACTAAAGCTAGAGGAAGAAGTGCTACCGAAGCTACTAGAGGACGAAAAAGAGCTAGCGCTGCCAAAGCTAGAAGAGAAGGAACTGCTAGAGGATGTAGAACGAGAAGGAACTTGGTTGGGATCTACATTGCGCATTTTGTCCGAGGAAACCTGGGAAATGATAGTTTTCCCCTCTTGTCCCTTGATCTTAGGGAATGTGCGCTTGATTGTCTTAGGCTGTTTCATATACTCGGTATCGCCCAAGGTTTGAGCTTCTTCAAAGTCAAGGAAGAAGTCGCCTTTTTGGGGTTCGTTTTTATTGCCGCCAAATAATCCGAAGAGTGCCATAAATTTAAATTAATTTTCAACAAACAACATTACTTTGTGTAAATGATATCAAAAATCTTCTCATTTAAGTATATTGCTAAACATTTGAGAAGTTTGTCTCCGCTGCATTTGCAGGTGTTTCGTCGGTGTTTGTCGCGACGGCAAATCCATTGGCTTTTTTTTGCATCATTTTTAAAATATTGAGAAAGCCATTGGCACGGGACGGCGTTAAGCTAACGCTCAAACCTGTCTCCTCAATGAAGTCTGGCTTAACTGCAATAATTTCTGCTGGAGAAAGGCCGTTGAGGCCGTTGATCAAAAGGCCAACTAATCCTTTCACTAACTGGGCATCGGAATCGCCATGGTAAGTGACTTTATCGTTGGCATAGTCGGCGGTAATAAAGACTTGGGACACACATCCATGCACTTTGTTGTTGGGATTTTTATCTGCTTCTGGCATCGGCTCAAGCTTGTTGGCATACCACAATAGCTGTTGATATTTTTGCTTGGGATCGGTTTTGCGTTTAAAACGACTAACGATTTTGGCAAGATTTGCAGGTAAAGCTGATGACATAGCGACAATAGTGAGAGTCAAATGATAACTATTCTACGTAGTATTGTGACAAAAAAAACTCGGCGATCGCCATGGTAGGGAACACCGAGAAGGTAAATTTAAGACGGAACAACGCCGAATAAAACTATTATTTAGCGACTATATTTAGCGACTAAAGGAGGGTAACTCAACAGCAGCAAGGGATGCACGCTTCTTTGCTGTACGTAGGGGGTTTAAGGTGGGAGAAGGCCAATTTTTTTGTTGTGCCGGTTTTGGCAAGGATGCACTGGCCATCTGTTGTGTTGGTCGCTGGATGGTGGACGATACTGGTGATGGGCTACTGATTCTAGGTGAAATATTAGGTGAAATATTTTGCTGGGGCATGTCTTGGAACTGGGGAAATTGCAAAATATCTTTAGGTAAATTGTTTGTCTGTGGCGGAGTCGCTGCCTCTTGGGACATTACTGCCATTTCAGCTTCTAGGGCTTTGAGTTGTTGTTCTAAATCTTCGTTTACATCCGGTGGCAAGACAAGTGAAGACTGTTCTACATTCGGTGAGGTCTCTCGTTCGTTTTGAATCGGCTCTGCTTTAATCGGTTCTGCTGGGAGCTCTTCGGTTGCCATCTCGACGGACTCCATTTCGTCGAGATTTACGGTGGGAGTACTAGAGGAAAATGAAGGCTTGGGTTGTAATGTTTGCTCAGACCAAGGTTTGATGCGACTGACCTTTGGGATGGGGGTCTTGGTAATGGGGGGATTGGTGATGTCTTCGACTTTTACCCCTTGTTTTTCTAAGGCTGTTTTGTATTGAATGGCGTAGCGTTGTTGGCGTTGGAGGCGGGCTTGTAGGTCGTGGATTTCTTGCTCTGCGGCGACTAATTTTTGCTGCTGTTCGTCGTAGGATTCCCGTAGTAATGTGCATTCACGCTCGACTTGAGCCAGTTGGGTTTGGCTTCTTTTTAAAGTCTGATTGAGTTCGTTCATCATGTTGCGGTGCTCACGAACGTCTGCTTTTGCTAATTGTAGATCTTGGGTAAGACGGTCGATTTCACTTTGGTTACCTGTGAGGTTATCGGCTTGCTGGTCAAGGAGGTTGTCGGCGTTACGAGAGCGGGCAATTTGTGTCTGTAGTCGTTCTTGGGATTCGGCGAGGGCTTGTTCGAGCTGGACAACGGTTTTTACAAGTTCGCGATTGTGTTGTCTGAGTTTACGGGCTAGCAAAAAGCCGTCGTTTTCGATGTCGAGATCGGGGCTTGGGGGGGCGATCGCCGTGTTGTTGGAATTTTCTATGGTTATGTCATCAGAGGCTATAGCATCAGATTCGGAGCCAGCAGCCGTTGCGGAGACATCAATAGTTTGGGAAGAGGTGTCTTCTAAAAAAGCCTCGGTTTCGAGGGGATTCGGCTGTTGTGAATCGGGATTTTGGTGGCTCATAGTTTCGTGAATCTAGACGTGAGGCGACACAGACTAAAGATTTAAGAGGATAGGCTGCTTGAAGTGTATCAAGGGATGGAAAAAAATTCGACAAATTTTAACTGTTTTTTGTCAGTTTTTCCGGTAATTTCTTGAATTCTAAAGCTATTTTACGATTGTACAAAGGATTCTGAGAAGTGCCTGTTTATTTTCGTGATTGATTAAGTGTGCGATGATCCTGTTCTTCATTTGTGTCGAAATGGTTTTCGCTTCTGGGCTAGAAGGTTTGGGCAAGGGCAACGTCTCGCAGTTCGTCGGGGGTGAGATTGGAGTATTGGATTTCACCGTCCTTGAGCCAAATAATACGTTTTGTTTGCACTGCAACTTCGTTTTCGTGGGTAACCATCACAACTCCCATGCCTGTGTTGTGGAGTTCTCCAAAAAGTTCGAGGATTTCGTGGGTTGTACGGGAGTCTAATGCGCCTGTTGGTTCATCGGCGAGGAGAAGTAAGGGTTCATTGACGATCGCCCGGGCGATCGCCACGCGCTGTTGTTGTCCACCGGAAAGCTGATTCGGTCGGTTATGGAGGCGATTTGCGAGGCCTACCTTGGTAAGGGCTGCAACGGCACGATCTCGACGTTCTTGGCTAGGGACATTGCCATAAATCATCGGCAGGATAACGTTTTCGAGGGCGCTCATTTGGGGCAATAGATGAAATTGCTGGAAAACAAAGCCGATATTTTGGTTGCGGATGAGGGCGAGTTGGCGATCGCTGAGGGTGGCAACATTTTCATTATTCAGGAAATAACTACCTGATGTCGGTTGGTCAAGGCAGCCAATAATATTCATTAGCGTCGATTTGCCGGAACCAGAAGCTCCCATAATTGAGCAATATTCCCCGGTGGCAATGGTGATATTGAGATTACGGAGAGCGTAAACTGTGGTTTCTCCGGAGCCATAGATTTTGAAAAGGTCTTGGATTTTTATCATGGGTGGCGATCGCCCAGTCGGCTACCGAGTAAAGAAGCAAAGTTTGGCTATAAAGATATTGTATCGAGTTGGCCACTGCCCCGATGCAAGTGACTTTTTCCACCAATGGCTTTTGTCTGTATCGCAGTGTTTTTACCGTTTTCCGATGGAGCATGCTCGCTTGGGCGAGATTAGACACCGACAAGGCATTTACTAGGGAATTAGAGCCTGTTACACCACTATGGGTGGCAGCTTCTGTTGAATTTACCTCTGATGTTAGCAAACGAAAGCAATCCAATTCGCACATGGGGCGATCGCCGTTAAAGTGCTGGGAAATTGGCGACCAACTCTCCCAAAGAATTCCTTTAATAAAAACCATACCTTTGGTAAAAATTACATTTTGGTGATGGTGCAGGAGGCGCACCGAAAAATGAGGACAATGCCAATGAAAAATTGCATGATATTAACCGCTCTGTAACGCTACCAATAACAAATTAAATAGACCCAGATTAGGCAAAACTTAAATAAATAATATTTCTGATGACAAGCTCTAAAATAACAAGTTTGATTTTGGCGGGTGGACAAAGCCGTCGTATGGGTCGGGATAAAGCCTTGCTCATGGTTAACGATGTGCCATTACTCGAAAAAACGGTGGCGATCGCCGCCCCACTTTCCCACACTGTTTGGATAAACACTCCGTGGCGGCAAGAATATGACTATTTATTTTCTAAAAAAATCCGATGGTGTGACGATACCCAGCAACAAGGCGGCTTAGTGGCCTTTACGGAATTTCTTAAGACCAAACCAACCAATAATTGGGTTTTATTATTAGCCTGTGATTTACCCTATCTACAACTTGAACAGTTGCAAAAATGGGCGCAGCAGCTCCCTCAAATTCCAAAAACCTATGATGTTGCATTGGTCAAAAATACAGCGGGATTTTATGAGCCGTTATGCGGTTTCTATCGCGGCACAGTGGCGAAATCATTAGAAAAATATCAAGAAACAGGCGATCGCTCCTTTCAGAAATGGCTCATCACCGAAAACATTTACGAGCTGACCTTAGACACAAAAAATATGCTGTTTAATTGCAACACCCCAGAAGATTTCGCTACCCTGAAAGCCCAGTCTTAAACGCTTTCCCATGCAACAAACTGCCCTAAATCTCATTGCCATTGGCGTATTTTTGATGACCATGACAAGCCTCCTTGGTGGCATTTTCCACATTTCACCCTTTGTGCCAGCAGGCATCACCGTTTTCATTATGGGCATTGCATCCGTAGATACCTTTCAATTGCAAGGGCGGGGCATGATGGTTTTTCTCGATTTATTCACCCCAGAAGCAGAGCGTAAACGCGTTATTCAGCACGAGGCAGGACACTTTTTAGCTGGCTACCTACTGGGAATTCCCATTACTGGCTATAGCTTGACCCCTTGGGAAGCCATCAAACAAGGCCAAGGCGGTTTGGGGGGCGTAAACTTTGACCTCGAAACGATTGAAAAGTCCCTACAAAAAAAGCAGCAAATTAATCTTTTAGTAGAACGGGTTAGCACAACTTTAATGGCTGGGATCGCCGCCGAAAACTTAGTATTCGAGCAAGATCAAGGTGGCTTTGAAGATCGACGACAATTGCGGCAGATGCTTGTCAAAGCTGGTGTCCCTTCTACCGTCCACGAGCAGCGGGAAAAATGGGCAACATTACAGGCGACAAATTTGCTAGAGCGTAATCAAGCAAGTTATCAAAACCTCGTTCAGGCAATGGCGGCACGTAAATCCCTAGAAGAATGCTATCAAGTCATTAGCGAAACCTCTTCCGAACTAGAGGAGATCGCCCCATAAACCCTACAAGTATTATAAGTATTTAAATATTTAAAATTGCGCCATTCAAATTGGCATCATCTCAAAACCATTCTTAATTAATCATTCCGAATATTACTCGGAGATGTCACAAGACGATGCCATAAAATCGCCATAAAAAGAGAAAGAATCATGAATCGATTATGCTACCCTTTTAAAGTTGTCTAAAAAAACGCACATCTGGGATCCTTCGGGTGTTTCGCCAAAGAAATGTCCCCAGATGGAGGTTTAACCCGAAAAGGAGTTAAAAGAATATGCCCGTAGTTTCTCTTGCAGAACTATTAGAATCCGGTGTTCACTTCGGCCACCAGACCCGTCGTTGGAACCCTAAGATGTCCCCATACATCTACACTTCCCGTAACGGCGTACACATCATTGACCTCGTTCAAACCGCCCAGCTCGTTGAAGAAGCCTATGCATACATGCAAAAAGCTTCCGAAAGCGGCAAACGTGTTTTATTCGTCGGTACCAAGCGTCAAGCAGCAGGCATCATTGCCCAAGAAGCGAAGCGCTGCGGAGCCTTCTACATTAACCAACGTTGGCTTGGTGGTATGCTCACCAACTGGGAAACAATTAAAACCCGTGTTGAGCGCCTCAAAGAACTAGAAGCCCTCCAAGATAGCGGTAACCTTGACCGTCGTCCCAAGAAAGAAGCTTCCATGCTCCGTCGTGAACTCGACAAGCTCCAGAAGTACCTTGGCGGCATCAAAAATATGCGCAAGATTCCTGACATCGTTGTTGTTATCGACCAACGTCGTGAGCACAATGCGATTCAAGAATGCCGTAAACTCAACATCCCGATTGTATCTTTGCTAGATACAAACTGTGATCCCCAAACCGTTGATTTGCCCATTCCCGCAAACGACGACGCGATTCGTTCCATTAAATTGATCGTTGGTAAGCTTGCTGATGCAATTTACACCGGCCGTCATGGTCAGCCTGTACAGGATGAGACCTACGAGGAATTCGATGAAGCCATCGAAGAAATCGCTGAGACTCCAGCAGAAGTTACTGAAGAAGTTGCTGATACTTCCAGTGAAGAATAATTTCAAATCAGCGTAATATCCTTTTGGATTGCCCCAACATTTTTTGGTAAACAGCAAATGGCAAAAATTTCTGCAAAGCTTGTAAAAGAACTGCGCGATAAAACTGGCGCAGGCATGATGGACTGTAAAAAAGCTCTATCAGAAACTGATGGCGATGTCTCTAAGTCAATCGAGTGGCTTCGTCAGAAGGGCATTACCTCTGCTGAGAAAAAGGCAGGTCGTGTTGCTGCTGAGGGCTTAATTGAGAGCTATATCCACACTGGTGGTAGCATCGGTGTCATTGTTGAAGTGAACTGCGAGACTGACTTTGTTGCTCGTGGTGATATCTTCAAGGATCTAGCGAAGGGCATTGCGATGCAAATTGCGGCATGTCCTAATGTTCAATATGTAAAGGTTGAAGACATTCCTGCTGAGATTGCTGATAAAGAGCGCGAAATCGAAATGGGTCGTGATGACCTCGATGGTAAGCCTGAAAACATCAAGGAAAAGATTGTTGAGGGTCGTATTGCCAAGCGTCTTAAAGAGCTTTCTTTGTTGGATCAACCCTATATTCGTGATCAAAATCTTACGGTGGGTGAGCTTGTTAAGAACACGATTGCAACTATTGGTGAAAATATCCAAATTCGTCGTTTCCAACGCTTTGTGCTTGGTGAAGGAATCGAGAAAAAGGAAGAGGATTTTGCGGCTGAAGTTGCAGCTCAAATGGGTAAGTAACTTGCCAATCGAGTTATTAATTCAACATTCTATTAATTGAAATATATTTAGCCTTCTCCATCTCTGGGGGAGGTTTTTTGTTGGGCTTCAAGGTTTGCTTTGGCGTTACGTCGCCACATTGAGGGTTTGATGCGTCGCAGTGCTGAACCAATCAGGCGATCGCCCCATTCTTCGTCGGTTATCTCGGCTAACTCAGTAAGTTTTGGGGCTAAGTTTTTCGGGTAGGGTTGGAAATCTGGAATGTCTGTTTCTTTGGCAAAACGCTGGTTCCATGGACAGACATCTTGGCAAATATCACAGCCTGCTACCCAATTTTGCAGATGAGGTTTGATGGTTTCGGGGAGATCTTCGGCGCGATTTTCGATGGTGTGGTAGGCAATGCAGCGGTTGGCATCTACCACATAGGGTTTGGCGATCGCCCCCGTCGGACAAGCGTCAAGGCAGCGGGTGCAAGTGCCACAATGGTTTGTGTGGGGTTTATCGGGCGTTAATTCTAGGGTCGTTAAAATTTCCCCCAGAAAGACCCAACTGCCATATTCACGGGTAATGACATTGCTATTTTTTGCCTGCCAACCTAAGCCCGCTCGCTCCGCCCAAATTTTGTCTTGAACGGGTCCTGTATCGACATAAAAGCGGTGTTGATCTGCTGGAAATTCAATACTGAGCCAATGGCAAAAAGCCTTGAGGCGCTTCGTTAAAACGCGGTGATAATCACGCCCCCAGCCGTAGCGAGAAATTTTGGCGATCGCCGGATCTGCTGAATGTTGATGATCGGTGTAGTAGTTTAATGCGACCGCAATGACTGATTTCACTTCAGGTAAACATCGACGGATGTCCTGTCGTTTTGGGCTAGCCATCCACGCCATGTCTGCTTGGAAACCTTTGTCTAACCAACGGTTGAGGCGTTCTAGATTTTCTGTATCGACCGGGGCGATCGCCGCAATCCCAATTTTATGAAATCCCAACGCCAACCCTTGCGCCTTAATCCGTTGGGTCTGTTTATCAATCGCATTCCTTTTCACTTGCCTGCCGCATCACTGCCTTTTGACGGCAAACGCGTTTCCAGCTTTAAGCAATTTTTGCCATTCACTTGGAGCTGATATTCCACCCGATCCATTAACCGTTTCATAATTAACCAACCGTAGCCGCCCTCCTGACAAGTCCCCGGCTCTGGAGGTAGATAGGTCGATAAATCAAAACCGTTGCCAGAATCCCAAATCTCTAGGGTGCAATCTTCACCTTTGAGTTCTAAACGTAGCAAAATAGGAACTTCTGGCTGTTCCTTATGGGCGTGGCGCACCACATTAGAGTAGGCTTCCACAAGGGCAAGGCGAAGGCGATTTGATTGTTTTGTCCAATCAATGCGATCGCCTAATTCTGCCTGTAGACAATCTAAAAGCCATGTCTCAACGACAGTCAAAAATTTTAAATCACTAGGAATTTGGAGTTCAGTACGCATACCTTACATGACCTCCAAAGAAATAATGGTTTGGTCGTCTTCCTGCTCAGTGTAGGTCGATTCATTAAATCGTTCGAGCAGCTCATACAGATCAAAATGCTCAGGATTTTGCTGGATTAAACGCCATAGACCTTCTTGATTGAGCATATTATTACGCTCTTGGCGGAGTTCTGGCTTCGTGACCGTCGCTTCTGTAATGCCATCACTCGTAATCAATAAAACATCGTGGGGTCGTAAATTGAGGACACCAGCTTCTGCCTGCCATTCCGGCAAAATACCGATGGGAATGCCCCGCCGTTTGAGATAGGTGGGTTGGCTATCAGAAGAAAGCTCTTGGTGAGACCATAGCATCGGATAAATGTGCCCAGCGTTGGCGTAGATCAGTTTTTGTGTTTCTGCTTGGTAGCAAGCCACGACCATTGTAATAAAACAGTTGCTATTAAATAAATCATCTGCCATTGCCCGATTGAGATTCGCCAAAATTTGTTCTGGGGCAGGGGGCGTTGTTTGATTCAGTTGCTGCCGTAGGGTTGATAGGGCGCTCGCCATAAATAGGGCAGCGGGAACCCCTTTGCCGGAAACATCACCAACGGCTAGCCAAAGGTTACCATGGTTGTCTTGACAGGCTTCAAAGAAGTCTCCCCCGACTTGGCGTGCGGGTAGGCAATAGCCTTGCACTTTTGCGACATCGGATTTGGGGAGGGTTTGGGGTAAAAGATTATGTTGGATCTGGCGGGCAACTTCTAGTTCGCGGTGGATCTGCTGGGTTTGTTGCTGAATTTTTTGGTATAGCTTGGCTTGGGCGATCGCCAGAGCCGACTGTTCAATGACGGCATTGAGAAGTTGGAGATCATTATCAGTCCAAGGTTGCTTTTCGATATTGTGCCAAAAGGTGAGGACTGCGTAGGTTTTCTGCTTCCAAATCAGCGGTACTGCCAGTTGTAACCACGACTGATCCGTCACGCATAATTCTAGTTGGCGATCGCCACTAGATAACGCTTTTTCCGTTAAGCCAGTATCTTCATCTAAAGGCGGCTCTGGCTGGGGGTGGGCAAACTTTTCTGGCGACAATTGAGGCGGTTGACCTTCCATCACTGGATAGAGAACACCATAATCAGCACCAAAACTTTCACTAAGTCTTGCCACAATCGTTTGTAGCGTACTTTCATAATCTAACGATTCCCGAATTGCTCGAATTAAAGAATTAACCAGCTCTTCTTGCCGCAATGAGCGTTCCAGCTGATTTGTGCGCTGCTTCACGACCTCATAAGTCTCTGCCGCCTGATGAATCGTTGACATCAAATCATCGGGCTTCCAAGGCTTCGTAATGTACTTAAATACCTTGCCGGAGTTGATCGCGCCAACGAGATCCTCAACATCCGTATAACCAGTCAGTAAAATCCGAATCGTATCAGGATAAGTCTCCACCGTGCGACTGAGAAACTCAGTGCCATTCATGACAGGCATGCGCTGATCCGAGATGATAATCGCCATCTCCCCTTCTTGCTCTAGAACCTCTAGAGCTTTTAAAGCACTGGTGGCACGGTAAACCTTAAATTCGCGACGAAAAGTACGATACAGCAGATCAAGATTGTCGGTTTCGTCGTCTACGACCATTAATTTAAGTTTATTGGTATTCGAGACGCTCATAGATTCCAAATCTTAACAATTGATCGCATCAAGTCTTAGTCACTTTCCTTTGCTACCAATCGTATCTTTCTTCTCACAAAATGAATAAACCGACTAAATAAATTAACCAACTAAGCCAGAACGTAGCGCCCTAACCGCGGCTTGGGTACGGTCATCGGCACAAAGTTTGTTCAAGATATTACGAACATGGGTTTTCACAGTACCGACAGTAATAAACAAACGTTCTGCAATTTCTGAATTACTACAGCCATCAACAATGAGCTGTAAAACTTCCAGTTCCCGCTCCGTCAATGGTGAACTTTCCAGCAGCTGCTGATCCTCAGGGGATGTTGCCTGAATGGCAATGGTTGCTTCCGTGCCGTTACCGGGCAGTTGTACTTGATTGAGGACAATGCGGGCGATCGCCGGGTCGATCCAACTATTACCCGAATAAGTCGTTTTCACCGCTTCCACGAGATGATCAAAAGTGACATCCTTCATACAGTACGAATCCGCACCCGCCGCAAAGGCCGCCAACACCGCTTCGCGATCATCTTGCAAAGTCAAAATCAAAATTTTAGTTGTATCGCTACCACCAGGGCTTTTTTCTAATTCTTCCTTAAGCTGTCGCGTCACTTCAACCCCATCAAGCTCTGGCAAACCAATATCAACGATCGCCAAATCCGGTTTTAAATCACGTAACAACTTCAGCCCATCAGCACCATTGTTCGCTTCTGCCAATAGCTCAATATCAGCACATTGCATCAGAGATGTCCGCAAACCAATCCGTGTTAGATCATGATCTTCGACTAAAACAACGCGAATTTTTCCCATGGGTATATCAGAACTATTTCCCCAAAATATAACATGATCGATATACATTGATAGGGATACCTTAGACGGATCTTGTCGTGATTTTTCCTGAAAACCGTGCTTGAACAATCTGCAATTACTTCAACCCTAATGTTGACCCTCCTACTCATGGTTGGTCTGTTTTTCTTTATTCGCGCCTCCCTAAAAGACCGTACCGAACAAATGGAGTTTATCGCGACGGAGCCGGAAGAATCAGTCTTTGAAAGACTCCAAACCTATTTTGAAAAACGCGCCTATCAAATTACAGATATAGATGGCGTGAATAATGTCGTTACCTATCAAGGTTTTGTCCCGCCCAGTGGATTTCTCGCCGTCTTTCTCTCGCTATTGACAGCTCTAGGTCTAACCTGTGTGGCCTTGGTTTTGGCCTTGCTATATCCCCCGGTCGGATTTGGTTTTCTTGGTATTACCCTATTGGCACCGGCTGCGGGCTTCTTCTATTGGAAACGGGCTGGCAAAATGGAAAAGGTTGTTTTACAAATTACAAAAGAAACACCCATTACAGAGACACCGACCCAACGCATCCTTGTGACAGCCCACCGTGATGAGCTGATTCTCCTGCGTCAAGTTGTGCCTTATCGCCTGCATGAAGCCTAGGCAATGTTGTTTTTCCTACTCCGCGGAGTAATTGTTTGCCGGCACAATAAAAAATCCTAGTTTATACAACTAGGATTGCTTTACCAAGGGTTTCTTTTTGTTTGCGTTCTCTGGGAAATATTCCCTGACCAGATTTATGTCACTGAATCTGGGTCATGGGTGGGTACTTACAGGGAAATGCAATAAAAAAATAGTGAAAGATAAATGAACAATGCCCTGACTTAGGCTTTGCTGGAAGCTGCGACTTTGGCTTCAGATACTTCGTTGTCGTCGGTATTACAAAGCACTCGCAGACTGGGGAATAGGAAATGATTCTCCTCAACGTACTGGGCACCAAATAATCCTTTTTCCGCCCAAAAATAGCGGTCTGTGGTGTGCTCGTTACGTTTGACAATGACAACGGCGGGGGGAACAATGCCGTTAGCCGCAATGTGTTTGCGTGCTGCGGTTACTGGTTTGTCTTCGCCACTCTCGATATTGTACTGAGGGACACTCTCTAGAATCTTTCTTCCTTCCTGACGACGGCGACTTTTACGTTTACGTTTTCTTGCCAACCCGATACCTCCTAGTCTTGCTTAAATTCGACTGTAACAAAGGTCACAGAATTTCGAGCAAAGTATATCCGGAACAATTTTTAAAAGCAAGTTAAATTTGAAAAAAGTCGTAAAAAAGTGACATTTATATGGTAGGGGTTTTGCTTGCTTGTCCGACACCATGGAGTTTTGGTGCAGGGTATAAATAGAATGTTAAGTTTCTCTGCGATCTGCATCAATTGTGTTGGATGCGGAAAAAGATAAGTCCGAATTATGATGTAATTCGCAACTGATTACGATTGGATAGATTTTCGGCGATCGCCTATGACCACATTTCCCCAATTATTGCCGGTGGGTGTCGAGTTTACAGCCCTTTGTCAGCAACAGCTTCAGCTGTTGACAATGAGTTTGGGTGCGGACTGGAGTGTGTTGTATTTGGCGCAGCCCAACCACAATGATCAAGAAATAGAGTTGCAGGTGGTGAGTTCTTATCCGGAGCGTGTCTTGAAGGCTGATCATGAAACGGTGTTTGCTGGCACCAATGATGTGGCGACTCTTATTGATCAAACATTGACGGCGGGGGAGCTGGCAGGTACGGGGTTTGCGCCAGAGAGGACTGAGGCGATCACGGATTCTTCCACGGCGTTTCCGTTATTGCATGAGGATTTGATTTTAGGGATTTTGGCGACGGGACGTGCGGATCGTGGTTGGCGATCGCCGGAAATTGCTCAGATTGAGATGATTACGAAAAGTTTGAGCTGGGCTTGTGTAATCGATCAGCAAAAAAGTTGGACAACCCAGCAGCTAACGCAACAGCGACATTTACAGGAGGTGGAGCAGGAGCATTTCCATGATTTATTGCACCAACTGCGAAATCCCACCATGGCCATTGGTACGTTCGGAAAATTATTGCTCAAGCGCCTAGAGATGGATGATCGTAATTATGCGGCGGCGGCGGGAGTGGTGCGGGAGAGCGATCGCCTGAAGGACATGTTGCATCAGTTTGGGGAGGAGGTTAATTTCCTTGATGCGCAAATTCAAAGGTTGCCGTCGGGTTCGCTTTTGGCTTTACCACCGGATAAGTTGTCCTCTGGGTCTATGGCAAAGACTGGCACTTTAAATTTGGCGCAGTCGATTCCGCTGACGATGATTGACCTTGTACAGCTCCTCCAACCCATTATTGAGTCCATGGCGGCGATCGCCGCTGAGCAGAATATCACTTTACAGACAGCCATTGCCTCGGATGTGTTTCAAGTGTGGGGTAATGCCCAGGCGCTAACGGAGGTGATTTCAAATCTTGTTGAAAATGCCATTAAATATACGCCTTCCAATGGTGTGATTCTGTTGCAGTTACAGCGGATGGGTGAGGCGGTGCAATTGTCTGTACATGATACTGGCTACGGGATTCCGGCTCAGGATTTAGATCAGATCTTTGAGCGGCACTACCGTGGTGTGCAGGCTGAAAGTGAAATTCCGGGCACGGGTCTGGGCTTGGCGATCGCCGCAGAATTCGTCCACAAAATGGATGGGGATTTAGAGGTAGATAGTCCCTGTTTAGGATTACCCACAACAGATGAACTGCCGGGCAGTACCTTTACGTTGTGGCTTAAAGCTGCCAGTTAATTAACGTTTAGTTGCTGATGCGAAGGAGGGAGCCTTGTTTACTTTTAAAGACTTCGATGCGGCTCTGGAAGGCTTCTTTAAATTGGGGAATGTGAGTCACGGCGAGAATACAGGCAAAATCGTCGGCGATCGCATTGATGGCTGCAATGAGTCGGGCGCAACCTTCGGCATCTTGTGTGCCAAAACCTTCGTCGATGACTAACATTTGTAATGCCATGCCAGAGCGTTGGGCTAGGAGTTTGGCGAGGGCGAGGCGAATGGAAAAATTAATCCGAAAAGCTTCGCCACCGGAATAGGTTTCGTAGGGGCGAGTTCCCCGTGCATCGGCGATGACGATATCGAGGGTATCAATCATTTTCGACGTGATTTTTTTGCGGGTTCCTTTGCGAGCTTTTTGGGTGAGAAATTGCACATGAAACTGATTACCCGTCAGGCGCGACAGGATTTGATTGGTTTCTGCTTCCAATTGCGGGAGGGCATTTTCAATTAATAAAGTTTGAATGCCATTTTTCCCGAAAGCGCTGCCTAGCTCTTTATAGATGCGGTGTTGACGGCGAATTTCGGCGAGTTCTAGTTTGCTGTCTTCGTATTCATCGGCAAGGGTTTGGAGTTGTTGTAGGGATTGTTGCAGTTGACCTTGGTGAGCCAATAAATGATCAAGTTCTTGGCGGCGGTGCTGGATTTGGGCTTCCAACTGTTCGATTTCACTACCATGATCCGCAAATTTGGCGATCGCCTCTCGTGTTGTTTGTATTTGCGTTTCGATGTGCTCGAAATCTTTGTGACAAGCTTGTTGGGCTTGTTGGAGTTCTGCAAGGCGCGTTTCTAGTTGAGGGTGGCGGGCGATCGCCTGCTGTAGTTCTTGGTGACGCAGTTGCCACACTTGGGCATTACGAATTTGTTGGGTTAAGGCTTGGTGCTGTTCTGGGTTGTAATCGAGGGCGGTAATCTGGGCAGCAATGTGTTCTAGTTGCGTTTGCAGAGGGGAATGGGCACGCAGTTGCGCTAACTCTTGTTCCGTTTGCTGGAGTTGTGCTTGCAATTCCGGTTGTTGCTGCTGAATTTTTGCTAGGCGGTGGGTGGCATCATCAATTTTGCTTTTACGGATTTCTGCCCAGCGCCATTTTTTTTCATCTTCGCGGGCGATCGCATGGCTCCGTTCGTCGTAGCGCAGAGTTTCTAATTGAGTTTTAACTTCACTCAGTTCTGCCCGCAAATCCTCGGCATAGGCCTCAAGGTTCAGCGATCGCCCTAGTTGATTGATTTCGACTTCTAGGCTTTGCAGGGTTTTTTGAATATTGTTGTTCCGCTCTAGCTCCGCCTCAATTTTGAAAAATTGCTGTTCACAAGCAGCGTAATTATCCAGCTCAATTTTTAGTTCGCCCAGCTCAGTTTCAAACTTGCTTAAATCTTGATCACACCGCAAAAGTTGTTCTTTTAACCGCCAAATTTCGGCTTCAGTGGCCGTTTGCTTGTCCTGAGTCTTCTGGATGACATGCTCGCGATGGTTATGGTCAAGATCTTGATCGCAGAGGGGACAGGTGGCATCTGGCGTTTGTAGCAGACTGAGTTTTTGTTGCAATTCCTCTAGCTGCTGGTGGCAATTTTGCTGACTCGCTTGCAACCGCTCTTTTAGTTGTGCCTGCTCTAAACGCTTGTTACGGACGCGATCCTGGTAGGTTTTCTTTTTGTCCAGCTCCACCAGTTGCGCGTCTAAATGTTGCAACTTTTCCCGCTGTTCGGGGATTTGGGCAATTTGCTGACCCAGATTTTCCCGGTCATTGGATAAAGACTCTAGGCGAACTTTGAGTTTTTCTGAGGCTTGCACGATTTGGTTCTCAAGGGTTAAACGGCGCTGTAATAACGGCGAAACTTGGTGTTGCAAACTATCGAGGCGATTTAACTCTACCCGCGCTTTTTCCAGTGAAACGAGAGCTTTTTCAATTTTTGGTGCTTCAGCAATGATTTTTTCTTCTTCGCGTTGTCGCTGCCCTAAATCCTCTAAGCGTGCCTGCGTCCGCCGAATATTAATTTGCAACGTGCCTTCCTGTTGCTGGAGCTGTTGCTCCGTTTGTTGATATTGCTGCTGGAGTTCTTGGTACTGGCGAAATTTGGCAGCGAAGGCATCTTCTGCGGTTTGCAAAGCTTGCCAATGGTCAAATTGTTGATTAATCGTTTCAGCTTGGTCGAGTAAAGCTTGATTGTTCGTTAATTCTGCCTGCGATCGCCCTAAATCTTGACCTAATCTGGCTAGCTCTGCCTCACGCCGTTGTAAATCCTGCTGTTGCAACGAGAGTTGCTGCTTCCATGTCTGCCGCTGATGGGCAATTTTTTGGAGTTCTTTGAGTTTGTTGCGGGTTTGTTCCTGCTGGGTTTTTAGTTGGGCGATCGCCTGATTGGCATTTTCCAGCTCCGTTTCTACCGATGGTCTCGTCGCTAGCTTGATCTGCTTGGGTTCGAGGCTTTGTTCGAGGACATCCCCTTGGATTTTAAATTCCTTTGCCCGCTCCTTTGCCTGCTGGGAAAGGGTTTCGTATTGCTCTAATTTCAGGAGATTACCCAAAATTTCCTTACGTTTAGCAGGTTTTGCCAACATGAACTCGTCGGCTCTTCCCTGACGCAAATAGGCGGAATTCACAAAGGTATCGTAATCAAGCTTTAATTCCCGCTCGATAAACTCTTCTGTATCCTTAATGCCTTTAGTGGAGAGCGCTTTAAAATTCCCAGACTCGGAGCGCACCTGAAATTGCAATGCTGCCGCTTTACCCCGCGATCGCATCCGAATAATTTTGTAAATTTGTTGATTGTTTTCAAACTCAAAATCCACCCGCACATCGGTTTCGCCACTATGGATCACATCGTCTGCTGAACCCACACGACTTTTGCCCCAGATCGCCCAGGTGACAGCTTCTAATAATGAGGATTTGCCCGCACCGTTAACGCCACAAATACAAGCGGTGTGAAAGCCGGTAAAATCTAGCGTGGCATCACGATAACTTAGGAAATTTTGGAGGGTCAGTTTAAGGGGAGTCATGAAGCGATCGCCTGGGTCGTTGCGTGGAAGCGTCTATCGTCACGCTCAAAGCTCTATGTTATCTCGATCTTGGCGTAGCATCAGCCTCTGTAATGCACTGAAACCTAATGAGTTTTGGGCAATTTAGAAGACGATGAAAAACGACTGCTATGATGAGCGAAAGCATTGTGCTGTTTTGGAAACGTTTTTAACAGCGATACCGTCTACGATGCCTAGGTCACATTCCTTGAGATTGCTATGAAAAAATCCCTACTTCTCTCTTCCCTAATCGGTATGTTGGCGATCGCCCCTGTGACCCGAGCGGAGAACCTAACCCATCTCAGCCAACTCCTGTCCACCAGACGGTGCAACAACTGTAGCCTTATTTCTACAGGTCTGGTCAATGCCAAATTAGGGGGCGCAGACATCAGTGGCTCAGATTTACGGCAGGCCAATCTCAGTCGTGCCGACCTCAGCATGGCAAACCTTAGCGGCGCAGATCTGACTGGAGCTTCCCTCGCTGGGGCAAATTTAGCCGGAGCAAACCTCGAAGGCGCAAATCTCGACGGCGCAGATCTACGGGGTGCTTATCTTGCTGGCGCTAACTTTAAAAATACTTCTTTAAATACCTATTACATTACCCGTGCTGTGGGTCTGATGGATTCTACGACATCCGCTGAACGCCTTTACCAATGGGGTTTTATCGAGTCAGAAAGTAGTAACCACCGCATGGCGATCGCCTACTACAATCAGGCTGCTAAATTCGCCCCCGACAATGGTGCTATTTATCTCTCACGGGCGATCGCCAACTTCAAGCTCAAAGACTATTATCGAGCACAACAAGATGTAAACTTTGCCCGTACCCTATTTGCCGCCAGTGGCTCCACCGTCGGTGTCGAGGCCAGCGATCGCCTCACCGAACAAATAGAACTCGCCCTCAACCCAGACACAGGCTCCGGTAACAGCTTTGGCAATGTCGTCGGCACCATTACAACAATGTTGCTACGACTCTTCTTCTAAGACTCCCATCATCGCCAAAGCCATCGTCAAAGCCAATAAGCTTAGAACTAAAAACTTGAGGATTGCTGCAACTCTCGCAACGTAAACAAAACCTTAGGAAAAATCCCTGACTTTTGAACCCCAAGACCTTTGTACTAATCTCCCTAGCCTTGGCCATCACTACGAGTTGACCTAAACCTAACGTCAGTTATGGATAAGAATGTAGCCAAAATTCTTTAGAGAAAAGGAGACACGGAGAGGGAGAGACACGGGGAAGCAACGAAAATTTGCATTTTTTGAAAGCGAGGATTGTTTGCATAGAAACATCTCCCGATCTTTCGCTCTCCCATTCACCGCGTCGTACTTCCGAGCATGCTTAAGCAAAACTCACGTTAAACCTAAGACCCAAATTTGAAGCGTAAAGCACCCACTCATCCCTAAGACATGACCAAAAAATCCGGACTACAAATTATCGAGATCCAAATCATCGGTATCTAAATCATCCGCATCAGACAAATCAAAAGATGTCGAAAACGAGTTATCGGGAAGAGCCGGTTTTTTAGGGCGTGGCGCAGGTCGATTACTAGATTTTTGAGGCGTTTCAGGAGTCTGGATGGACTTATTCACTTCCGTAATTTTGCTTTGTACCTGCTGTTTGAGTCGATTAAGTAAATTGCGGGTCGCAAGTTTGCGCTTGGCTGGCTTAGGAGGAAAAGGTCGCGGACGCTGCTGCTGATATTGCTGCTTCGTTTCGGCTACGGCTCCCTCCGTCTGCTGCATGGTGTCCTCATTCGTTATCGTACGCCGTTGCGCTTGACTATGGGTGGACTGGGTAATGCGTGATAAAGGTGAAACTTTTTTAACCTTGAGATTTTCTGGGAAAAGATGTTGCACAAAAAAACGAACCGTTTCTTCCTTGAGATAACCCTTCAAGATAGCGACTTCACCGAAACGCAAATTACTGATTTTTTGTTCAGCGAGGACATCATCTACCTGTGCTTCGGTAATTAATCTCGCTTCGATGAAATATTGGCCAATGGGTTGTCGCTCTGTCTGTTTAATGCGCATCGCCCAGACGAGGTCAAAGAAATCCACTGTTTCTTCGGCAATCCAACCCCGTAACGCTAAAATCTCACTGATGCGCATGTCGGGATGGAGCGTTTGGTCATGCAGAGCAACTTGTACCTGCACTTCATTGAGCAGTCCCGCTTTAATTAATGTGTCTGTAACGTTGCTCATAGGTAGAATATTTGCGTTTGAGCGATCGCCAAAATCTAGGTTGTTATTAAGTTTCGGAAATCCTGAACCTGAGATTGCCGTAATGGTAGATCTTATTGTCTATTTTTTGCCATGCTACCAAACCTAACAATATGACCCTGAAATTTTTGTTCATGGTTAGCCTAACATGGGCATATCATTATTTTAAAAGCAGATCCTAGCAATTCAAATTTTGGTTAATACAAGAATTTATCTTTTATGTTTTTTGTGAAATTTATGAGTTTGGGTTTGTGAGTTTGGGTTTGTGAGTTTGGGTTTGTGAGTTTAAATCTATAAGTTTGCATGAGGGGGGCGATCGCCGTCCTAGTAATGTGTACCGTTAGATTCATTCCCATGCGTGTGTGAGCCTTCGTTAAACTGGGCGGGACAAATTAAAGCAGTCTTAAGGTGGCGCACAATTTATTTTACGAATTGGTATTTTATTAAGCAAGACATATCCACCAGTGACTACGGAAATATCATCCTTGTGAATGGGTTTTTCGATAGTGACAAATTAGATAGTGATGCATTAGATGGTGGCGAATTTATAACGCCGTTCATTTATTATTTATTTGTTCGGTTACTATAGGTTACTTTTTCATTTCTTCTAGCTCAATCCGTAAGCGATCAAGTTCGGCGATCGACTGCTGGTTGCCAATGACAAGATTTTGTTGGGGAAAAGAATACAGTTCTGGTGCAGCAATAATTTCTGTGCTGAGACGCAACTGCCGGTGGGCTTGCTGAAGTTCTAGTTGAATCTCTTCAATGGTCGCATTTTGCAGGACTAAATTTTCTTCCTGCTCGGCAATTAAAGTTTCGACCGAGGCTTGCTGACCTCCTAAAAATTGATTTTGGATGATGGCAGAAATCGCAGTGGGGAAGAATAATGCGCAGATAATGCCGATTTGCCATGTTTTGGCTCGCTCTTCTTTTTTCGGTACACCATTTAAAGATAAAACACCCGTGGAGCCGATTAAGGTTGCTAGCATGACGACGATGCAACTATACAAAAAGAATTCTGTTCCCACTCCTAGGTTTACAGAGGGTAAATAATCTTGGGAGACGGTCGTCGTGCCGTCTTCTGGGGTGATCTGTACCTGTTTGCGAGGGGCATTTAAACCAATGGCGATCAGACCAACTGCACCAACACCGCCGAGGAAAGAGGGAGTAATGACGTTGGATAAAATATTTCCGATATTGTCGTCGTTGTTCTGGCTGGTTTCGGTTGCGCGAATGATTGTTGGAGTTGTTTCTGGGGGCGGTGTTTGGGGGGTCTTTGGTTCGATGATCGGCTCTGGTGGGAAATAAACTGGCTGTATGGGTTCCCCCGCGTCTTGTAGATTGTCGGGGGCTTGGTTCTCGGTTGTTTGGTTATTGTTTATTTCGTAAGACTCGTTTGCGTCGTTTTTGGATTCTTCGGGTGATGCGCTCATATCCTCACAGGGGATCTCGTCCGTAGTAAAACAATTTGGTGCTGCTACATCAAGGGATTGCTCTAATCAAAAATGCTACGTAGCAGATAACACTTGTTTATTTTATTCGTAGTGTTGGGACTTTTCTACAAACTTGAGGTGGAAATAGCTAGTGCTTTAGTTGGATTTTTTAGGGGATATGGCGTGGAGGGGCGATCGCCTTTTTGTTTTTCCAAGATTCATAATGCTGTTGAACTATAAAGGTGATTGTGATGAGTTGGGTAATACTGGCTTTTTTGAGTTTTGGGATTCTTTTATTTATTGCTGGAATTTTGTGGGCGCAGCCGCGGTGGTTATTGCGAATCATTCAGTCGGTTTCGTGGGGGGTTGTTTATTTTGTGAATACAAATGAAAAGGCGATCGCCCTGACGATTGATGATGTGCCAGACCGTGAAACCACGCCATTAATCCTTGAGGTTTTGGCAAAACATCATGTGAAAGCGACATTTTTTATCATTGCGGATCAGGTTAAAAATAATGAGGATATTGTGGAGGCGATCGCCGCTGCAGGTCATGAGCTGGGCAATCACATGATGGAGGATCGACCGAGTATTTTCCTCAGTGCAGCAGAGTTTGAAACGAATTTATTAGCAGCTCAAAAAATCATCTCGAAGTTTGCGCCTGTGCGATGGTTTCGTCCGGCATCGGGTTGGTACAGTCGCCAGATGATCAAAACGGCGAAAAAACAGGGTTTGGCGATCGCCCTTGGGGATGTGTTTCCCTATGACACGCATATTCGGTCAGTGAATTTTGCGGTAAATCACATTTTATGGAATGTTTGTCCGGGGTCAATTGTTGTCTTGCATGACGGTGGAGAGAGAGGGAAAAGAACCGCAAAAATTCGGCTCTCCGGGAATGAGTATGCTGAAGTAGTAAAAGCAATGTCGTTGAAACGATGGTTCCATTACTAACCCAG
>NZ_MRBY01000005.1 GCF_001904615.1 [Limnothrix rosea] IAM M-220 | reverse complement strand
TGTCTCATTTGTTGGCATTTTCCTACCAACGCTGCATAGTCAATCCCGGAGAGCCGAATATTTCTTGTTCCATGAGCCAATACTGATTTGGTTTTAGGTTCTTGAAAGCCTTCGGTAAAATGGGGCGATCGCCGTAAAAATCCAAGCTAGGGCGACGGTAACCAAAGGTTGTAAACACAGCCACATTTTCTGGTGTGTTGTTACGAATAAGTTCTCCTACAGGTTTTGCAGCAAAGGTTTCATTGATTTCCCAGAGCCATGACTGGGAGCTAAATAACAACATTAAAGTGCCATACATGCCAATTATTAGCACCGTCTGGAATTTTACGTTTCTCTGTTGCCAGTACCGACCTGCCCATAAAAACATTGTTCCCACGACTATAGCGAGCAGGATTAACGAAATTTGTGGGTCAGTAACAATAAAATAAAGCGTCCCTCCATAGGCAGCGATCGCCAAAAAGTAAAATAGCAAATATAGTGAAAATTTTGAGTTTTTAAATTTAAAATAAACAGTTAAATATTGACCTATAGCGAGGGCGAAAAATGGATAAAACGGCATGATGTACCAAGGTAATTTTGTGCCCATTACCGAAATTAAACCAAAATAAAAAAGACTGCCTGACAAAATTAATTTATTACTCACAAAGCCTTGATTTTGCCATGCAAAAATATAACTTTGAATCGAAAAAAGTAACCAAGGAGCAGAATATTTAAGCAGTTCTAAAAGAAAAAACCACGGTGGATGTTGATGACGTTCGACAGCACTACCAATTCTTTCGAAGCCTTGGTTTAAAAAATGAGCTTGAATAAACTGATCGCCATATTCTTGAATCTGCGCGCCGTACCAAACGGTGGTTGGCAATAACCCGACCGCCAAACCCAGCCAAATGTAACGGTTTTGGAATACTGACCAACGTCGATCCCACAGTACAAAAATCAAGGCGATCGCCCCCAAGGGCAGCATTAATAAACCTTTAGTGAGGGCGATAATGCCTAAGCCGATGCCAAATCCTAAGCCCCAATTTTTTTTGCGACTCGATTTGAGTAAACACCAGAACGCCAAAATGAGAGCCGTCATCACCATGCCATCGAGCATGAGCAACCGACCATGGCGCACGACGGGTAATAAGGTCAGGTAAACTAACGCGCTACCAACGGCAGCCCTGCGATGTGCAAATATTTCCCGTCCCAGACAAAAGAGCAATGGCACTCCCAAAGCTGTGGCGATCGCCCCCGGTAGACGGCTAGTCCACTCATTCACTCCAGCAACTTTGTACAGCAAAGCCACCAACCAATCCATCAGCGGTGGCTTATTGAAATAGGATTCGCCAAAGATTGTGGGGTGGAGCCAATTTCCTGTGCGAAAAATTTCCCGCGCCACTACAGCCCTTGTCCCTTCATCCCAATCTCTCAGGGGGACATTACCGAGATTGAAACAAAATAGACACAAGGCGGCGATCGCCAACAAAAAAATAATGCGGCGATCGCTCCAACCCTTAAGGTCTAAGCGCACAACTATTCATCGCTAGCAGCAGCTTTCTTTGTCGCAGCAGTCTTTTTGGCCGTAGTCTTTTTCTTTGCTGTCGTCGTTTTCTTTTTAGTTGTCGTTTTTTTCCTTGTCGTTTTCTTTTTTGTGCCCTTAGAAGCCGCCTTTTCGTCGATCAACTCCAACGCTTTTTCTAAAGTAATCATTTCCACAGTTTCCCCCTCTGGCAAGCCCGCATTCACCTTTAAATGATTGACATAAATACCATAGGGACCTTCATAAACATTCACCGGTTCATTATCAGCAGGATGCTTACCGAGTTCCTTAAGGGGCGTTTTAGTTTTGCCACGACCACGACTCCGTTTAGGTTGCGCCAACAATTCCATTGCCCGCTCAAAGCTGATGGTGAAGAGATCATCCTCTTTTTTCAGAGAACGATAATCCTTACCTTCTTTGCCCTGATCGTGAACTACATAAGGGCCAAAACGACCTAAGCCAACCTTGACAGGTTTACCGGATTCGGGATGTTCTCCCAACAATCTCGGCAACGCCAAAAGCTGTACCGCCATCTCAAAGGTGAGATCTTCAGGTTTGACATTTTTCGGAAGAGAAGCCCGCTTTGGTTTTTTCTTCTCTTCGGTAACCTGACCGAGCTGGACGTAGGGACCATAACTACCCACCAGCAAATAAATGGGATCGCCGGTTTCTGGGTGCTCACCGAGCTGTTCGGGGCCTTCGGTTTTTTGTTTAAGGATCGTTTCTATCTGAGCCGGATCCAGATCTGCGGGGGTGAGATCAGCAGGCAAAGAAGCCGTGATTTTTTCATCCCCCTGCTCGGCCTCAATGTAGGGGCCAAAACGACCAATTTTCACTTTTACGGGTAAATTTTCGATGGCGATCGCCTTAGCGACAGACGGATCAATATTTTCCTCTTGAACTTTTACCTGAGTGCCAAGACCATCATCACCAAGATAGAAATTCTTTAGGTAGGGCAACCATTGGGCTTTCCCCGTAGCAATCTCATCAAGGGTTTGCTCCATGTGGGACGTGAAATCCGTATCCACAAGATTAGGAAAATGCTCTTCTAGCAATGCCGTTACCGCAAAGGCCGTAAAGGTGGGTGTGAGAGCCTTATCACGAATTTGCACATAGCCACGGTCAACAATAGTGCCGATAATTGTCGCATAGGTACTGGGACGGCCAATGCCTTTACCCTCAAGGGCTTTCACCAAACTTGCTTCGGTATAACGAGCGGGGGGCTTGGTGTTGTGCTCAATCTCGTCTAGCTGCTTGCAGGTCGGTTTATCCCCTTCTTTGAGATCTGGCAATACAACCTCTTGGTTTTCTAATGCCGCATCAGGATCATCAGACCCTTCCACATAAGCACGGAAATAGCCGGGAAAATCGATACGTTTACCCGAAGAACGAAACTCAGCATCATCAACCTTGAGCGTCACCGAAAGCTGCGTTAAACGAGCATCAGCCATCTGGCAAGCCACAGTCCGCTTCCAAATCAAGTCGTAGAGCTTCAGTTCGCGACCACTTAAACCCGTTTCTTGGGGTGTACGGAAACTGCTACCAGCGGGGCGAATGGCTTCGTGGGCTTCCTGTGCGCCTTTACTACTGGTTTTATACCGGCGTACTTTCGGGCTGAGATAGTCAGCACCATATTTTTCTTCGACACAACTGCGTGCGGCTGTTACGGCTTGGTCAGATAAATGTACCGAGTCAGTACGCATGTAGGTGATATAACCCTCTTCGTAGAGCTTTTGGGCAGTACGCATGGTATCCCGCGCTGAAATCCCCAGCTTACGGTTGGCTTCCTGTTGCAAGGTGGAAGTCGTAAATGGTGGTGATGGGCGACGGATACTGGGTTTTTCTTCGGTTTTGCTGACAACCCACTCCTGCTCTCTAATGCGCTCTTTTAGGGCGATCGCCTCCCCTTGGGAGAGAAGCACAACTCTCTTACCCTTCTTTAATTTTCCAGTATCAGGATCAAAGTCACTACCAATGGCAATTTTTTTACCACCAAGGGTGATCAGTTTGGCTTCAAATTTAGAGCGCTTCTGCTGTAGTTGAGCTTTGAGATCCCAATATTGACCCGACTGGAAAGCTTGTCGCTCCCGTTCCCGTTGCACTATTAAACGGACAGAGACTGATTGTACCCGCCCTGCGGATAAACCCTTCGCAATTTTCCGCCACAGCAAAGGAGACAGGGTATAACCGACCAAACGGTCGAGAATCCGGCGAGTTTCCTGAGCATGGACAAGATTTACATCAATTTCGCGACAATTCGTGAGGGCTTTTTGAATGGCTTCTTGGGTAATCTCATGGAAAACCATGCGCTTAATGGGTACTTTTGGCTTTAAGACTTCCAGTAAATGCCAGCTAATACTTTCCCCTTCGCGGTCTTCATCAGTCGCCAGAATCAGCTCGTCAGCTTCTTTCAGGGCTTGTTTTAATTCGGTAACAACCTTTTTCTTTTTTTTCGGCACAATGTAGAGTGGCGCGAAGTTTTCGTCCACATTTACCCCAAGCTGTGACCAAGGTTTACCCTTCTGGTCTTTAGGAACTTCGTCAGCAGAGGACGGTAAGTCACGAATATGTCCCATGGAGGCGGTGACATTGTATTCGCTAGGTAAATAATTCCGGATAGTACGGGCTTTGGTCGGTGATTCGACGATGACAAGGGTGGACATGGGCTGTCGGAGTTGATGGTGTTAGGGAAAGGACATAGAATACAAATCTTCTATATCTAATCAATGTCCTATGGGTATGCTTTTCGTCAAGCTTTGTAAGTTTGTAAGCATTGGGCCAGTGACAGATGACAATAAAATTTAGGTTGAGTGCCGTAACTAATAGTCATAACAAAAGAGGTGGGTCTTTTGCTTCTTTTAGCGAAATTCTTAGATGCAACGGGCGGCAACTCACATTAGAGATTATTGTAGAAAAATTTTTTTCTCTCGGTGTTTTATGAATCAAAAGGTCAATGGCGAGCGATCGCCAAGTCATTAGCCAAATCAGCGAATAATTGAGCGAAATTTATCAGATAGTTAGGCTGAACAAATCTATCAGTCGGTTTTTCAAGCTTGTTTGCGGTATTGTTTAATGTAAGTTGGTTCACTAAGCCTTAAGAGCACAAATGGATTTTTCAAGTACCGTTGCAAGCCAGTTGTATACTGGGGCGATTTTGCCGGAAATCATCGTAATTTTAACCCTCGTCGTCGTTCTCGTCGGGGATTTGATTGTGGGACGCTCCCGTTCTGGTTGGATTCCCTATGTGGCGATCGCCGGACTATTGGGTTCGACGGTTGCCCTATATTTCGGTTGGGATAATCCTAATCCGGTAGCATTTCTCGGCGCATTTAACAGCGACAATCTCAGCATTTTGTTTCGGGGCATTATCGCACTCTCGACCGCCTTCACCGTTATGATGTCGGTGCGTTACGTCGAACGGTCTGGAACGGCACTTTCAGAATTTATCTGTATTCTCCTTACGGCAACCCTTGGGGGGATGTTCCTGTCGGGGGCAAACGAGCTGGTGATGATTTTCGTCGCCCTTGAAATGCTCAGTATTTCGTCATATCTACTGACGGGCTACATGAAGCGTGATCCCCGTTCTAACGAAGCTGCTTTAAAGTATCTCCTCATTGGTGCAGCGAGCTCAGCAATTTTCCTTTACGGTGTATCGCTCCTCTATGGTTTGTCTGGCGGTGAAACAATTCTCAGCGACATTGCGGCAAATATTACTGATGCCCAAGGAGCACAATCCCTAGCTTTGGCGATCGCCCTCGTCTTTTCCATTGCGGGTATTGCCTTTAAAATTTCTGCCGTTCCCTTCCACCAATGGACCCCTGACGTGTACGAAGGTTCTCCCACCCCCGTCGTGGCCTTCCTATCCGTCGGTTCAAAGGCAGCGGGCTTTGCCCTTGCCATCCGTTTACTCGTGACAGTCTTTGGTTCTGTGATCGATGAATGGCACTTAATTTTCACCGCCCTCGCCATCCTCAGTATGGTCTTGGGAAATGTGGTGGCCCTCGCTCAAACCAGTATGAAGCGGATGTTGGCCTATTCCTCCATTGCCCAGGCTGGCTTTGTGATGATTGGTTTGGTCGCCAATACTGACGCGGGCTACTCCAGTGTGATTTTCTATCTGCTGATTTATCTCTTTATGAACCTCGGCGCATTCACCTGCGTTATTCTCTTTTCCCTCCGCACGGGCACTGACCAAATCTCTGAGTATGCTGGTCTTTATCAAAAGGATCCATTGCTCACTTTAGGTCTGAGTATTTGCCTGTTGTCCCTTGGTGGTATTCCGCCGTTAGCCGGTTTCTTCGGCAAAATTTATCTCTTCTGGGCTGGTTGGCAAGCAGGTCTATATTGGCTCGTGCTTCTGGGTCTGCTCACCAGTGTGGTTTCCATTTACTACTACATCCGCGTCGTCAAAATGATGGTGGTCAAAGAGCCTCAGGAAATGTCTGACTCGGTACGGAACTATCCAGTCGTTACTTGGACGGCAGTTGGCATGAGACCGTTGCAAGTGGGTTTAATCTTTGCAGTCGTGGTAACGTCCCTTGCTGGTATTTTGTCTAACCCTCTGTTTATCATTGCAGACAGCTCAGTCACCAGTACTCCCATGCTCCAAGCCGCAATTCATCCCCAGGAAGTGGTGGCAGATCAATCTATCGATTTGCTAAATGAAGTGGCGATCGCCAAGCGCTAGATAGGAAAATCACATCAAAAACTAAACTTTTTTTACCGGCTTAACACAATTAAAAATGACTCTCTTCATAATCGAAGGGAGTTTTTTATTAAGCACACCTTGTAAAACTTGTGTCCGCTATGTCAAAAACAGTATTTGTTTGTTGCCACCAAACTTGTCCGAAACAAGGAGCCTTGAAGATTTTACGGGAATTTCAAAAATATGAAGATGATCAAATAACAGTTGTCCGTAGTGGCTGTCTTGGTGAATGTGGTAGCGGCCCCATGGTCAAGGTGATGCCCGATAAGGCTTGGTATAACAATGTCCAAGTAAAAAATGTGCAGGCGATCGCCGAACAACATCTCCAGCAGGGCAAACCCGTCAAAAAATTACTCTACTGGAAATATCATGAGCAAAAAAATTATGTGACCGTTTGGATCAGTATTTTTCTTGGATTTTGGGCAAGCATGATTCTGATTTTTTGGCTCCTTGCCAGTCACACATCCTTAAACTTTGGTTTTTAAGATGTTTCCTCAGTACTAGAGATAGACCGATGAACTCAATGATTCGTAATTTCTTGAAACGCTTGCCCTACCTATAATTGCCATATCTCTAGCCGCCGAAGTATTTCGCTACTATGCCCAAAGTCCAGTCCCTCATGGAACTCGCCCGACAAGCCCATGAGTCGGTGATCATCCATTACAAAAGTCATCCAGTGGGCACGATCGCCGCCAAAGATACAAATGCACCAAACCTAAACTATGACCAGTGTTTTACCAGAGATTTTGCGGTTTCGGCCTTTGCCTTTTTAATGGAGGGCAAAACAGAGATTGTCCGCAACTTTTTAAAGCTCACCCTAGCGCTCCAAAACCACGAGCGGCAGCTGGATTGTTTTAAACCCGGCACGGGCTTAATGCCTGCCAGTTTTAAGATCGAAACCTGTGGCGAAAAAGAACGCATTATTCCGGATTTTGGGGAACAGGCGATCGCCCGCGTCACGCCAGTGGATTCCTGTTTATGGTGGCTGCTTTTATTACGAGCCTATGTCAAAAAAACAGGCGATACCGAGCTTGCCCATAGTCCAGCATTTCAGCAGGGAATTCAACAGATTCTAGAGCTGTGTTTACGGACAAGATTTGATTTATTTCCCACCCTTTTAGTCCCTGATGGCGCATTTATGATCGATCGCCGCATGGGTGTCTATGGCTACCCCCTAGAGATTCAGGTTTTGTTTTATGCCGCATTAAGAGCATCAAGAGAATTACTGATCCCAACCGATAAAACGAGTAAAGATTTTATTGAAGCAGCAACTGAAAGAACGAGCCAATTGATGTACCATTTGCGGACTTATTATTGGTTGAATTTAGATCGGTTGCAAAAAATTTACCGTTTTCATGTGGAAGAATTTGGCTCCAGTGTTGATAACTGGCTCAATATTTATCCCGAATCAATTCCCAATTGGTTAACGGAATGGCTGCCCTCAGAAGGGGGATATTTTGTCGGCAATTTAGGTCCCGCTCGCATGGATTTTCGCTTCTTTTCCCAAGGTAATTTATTAGCAATTATTACCAGCCTCGCCGATGAGCAACAGTCCAAAGATATTCTTTCGGTGATTGAACAGCGCTGGGATGATTTGGTGGCAATGATGCCGATGAAAGTGTGTTATCCAGCCATCGAAGGGCGCGATTGGCAGACTACGACGGGTTGGGATCGCAAAAATTTGCCTTGGTCTTACCATAATGCTGGCAGTTGGCCGATGTTGCTGTGGCTCCTCGCTGCCGCCGCCCAAAAAATGGGCAAACCAGAGCTGGCAAAAAAAGCAGTGGCGATCGCCGGACAAACTTTAGCCGATGACAACTGGCCGGAATATTATGACGGTAAACAGGGCAGACTCATCGGCCGCGAAGCCAGACAATGCCAAACATGGACGATCGCCGGCTACCTCTCGGCCAATTATCTCCTTGACGATCCCAATAATCTCGATTTGATCGCTTTCAAGCCAGAGGCGATCGCCCTAACCTGCGACCTCAACCCGAAACAAATGGCAGCCTATACCGAACTAGATTTATTCAGTTAAGCATCAACATTGGTAGGCTCATTTTCGATAATGCCACCACCCAGAACCTTTTCGCCATCATATAGAACTGCCGCTTGTCCGGGGGTAATGCCAAATTGCGGCTCATCAAAAACGAGTTTGAGACAACCTTCTTCCAAAGGAATAACATTCACAGGAACCGCCTTACTACGATAACGAACCTGCACCTCTGCCCGAATGGGTGCGTTAATCGGCGCAATAGAAACCCAATTCATACGATTGACGCTACATTCATCCTTCCCAGCGCGATCACGGGTACTGACAATCACCCGATTCATGACACTATCCAGCTTCACCACATAGAGCGGTTCCGGCGCAGCAATCCCCAAACCCTTCCGCTGACCAATGGTGTAGTGGTGAATACCTGTGTGCTTCCCTAGGATTTTGCCATCGAGATCAACAATATCGCCTTCTTTTTGATCGATATATTTATCCAGAAAAGTTTTCATGGAGCCATGGGCTTCAATTAGGCATAAATCTTGGCTTTCCGGTTTTTTTGCTGTCGATAATTTCATTTCTTCAGCAATTTCGCGGGTGTAATCTTTTGTGTATTCACCGAGGGGAAAAAGCGTCCCCGCCAACATCTCTTGGGTGAGATCGTAGAGGAAATAAGACTGATCTTTATTGCGATCCACTGCCCGCAAAAGTTCATAGCGCCCAGTTTCTTCGTTATGGCGAATCTTCGCGTAATGGCCTGTGGCAATTTTCTCGATGCCCAGCTCTTCCTTTGCCCATTGCAACATCGGCCCGAATTTCACCATGCGATTACATTGGGAGCAAGGCAGCGGTGTTACCCCGGATTCGTAGCCTGTCACTAAATAATCAACAATATATTTCTGGAACAGATCGCGACTGTCTACAACGTGGTGGGTAATGCCGAGCTGTTCGCAAATATCGGCAGCATCGACCATCCCCTCGGAGCAACATTGACCTTTCCCTTTCATCAGCCATAGTGTTACGCCCTCCACTTCATATCCTTGACGGTGGAGAATGCCTGCTGTAACGGAGCTATCTACGCCCCCTGATAAACCGACAGCAACTTTACTCATGGCTCTTGTTTGATCTGTTTAAAAAATTCAAAGGTAATGCATCATTGTACCGATGTTTTTTCAAAATCGAGCAGTATTTTTTTTGTTTTGGCTAAAGTCTTGGCAAAATTTTGGGCAGTAATTGGCTGGGGACTTCAGACAGAGCCTGATTTTGCGCCACAATGCCGCCTTGTTCGTAGAGGGCACGGACTCCACCAATTAAATAACTGAGGGTATCTGTGTAGGTTAAAGTGTTTTCTGTTTGTTTACTCAGGCTGAGGCTATGGGACTTGATCGCGGTTTGTAGATGTTCAATTTTTGCCTCTGATGGTAGGGGCGAAGTGATTTCTGTGGCGAGTTGATAGTGGATGAGTCCCATATTGTTGAGGGTTTCGAGGACATCAAAGTCAATGGCTAGGGGAGGCTGTTCTTGGCTGAGGAGATGGGCAAGGCTTAGGGCGACTTCGTAGCTGGCGATCGCCTGTTCGAGGATATGTTGCCATTGGGTTTCGTCTTCGGTGAGGTAAACGCTGAGCTGCCAATAGCTCGTGCCAAGGTTGTTGTGGGTAGAAGCGCAACCGACGGGGTTGGTTTCGGGGGTGCGATAGTCTAGGGCGGCACGGTAGGCGGCGATCGCCACCCGGAGACAGCTCACCGGATCTTGGTGCTGGGAAAGGTTGAGATAAGCAGTACCGAGGTTATTTTGCATCATCGCCCAGTGACTCGGCTCGTCACTTTGGGAGAGATACTTTAAGGCAGATTCGTAGCAGCTAATAGCGCCCTGTAAATGTTGGGGGGCATTTTCCTGCTGTGCCAAGTGCCAATACACCGTCCCCAAATTATTTTGGGTCGAAACATAGCGGAGGGTGTCGGTTTCTGGAGAGCGATATTGCAAGGCGGCTTCATAGGCTTGAACGGCTTGGTAGAGCGGCGCAACATGCCCTTGGGCATAGGCAAGATCGCTGTACACTGCCCCCAGATTGTTTTGCACCATGGCATAAAATTCTGGTTCTGGCGATGGAATTATCGTTGCGAGGGCTTGGTTGTAGTAGTCAATAGACTGCTGTAAATGGCTTTGCTTCACCGCATTTTCTGTGTCTTGTCGCGCCAGTAGCCAAGTGAAGTTGCCGATGTCGTTATACAAATCCCCCAGTCGGCGATCGCCCGGCTCTAGATAGCCAAATAACGTTTCATAGCTTTCAATGGCCAGCTTTAAGGTCACAACACCAGTATCACCCCCATGAATTGCCTCACGATATTGCTGGGAAAGCCGCCATGCCTCATCATCGGAGGTCACATTTTCCGGTAACGCTAAAGCAGGAGACTCAGACGCACGGAAATATTGATCAAAAAACTGCTGATCCTGCGCGGGGAAAAATCGCTCTGGCCGCGGTAAATCATAAAGCTTAACAGGCGTTGGTTCCCCTTGAAACTCAAACAAACCCGTCCGCCACTGCCAAAACTCGGGCACAGATTCCATAATGCTGTTCATCCACGGGCGCGGCAACCACAACAGCAAATTAAAGTCCATTTTCGGCACATAGACATCGGCAATAAATTTTAGATGCTTTAAAAAACGCCGTTGTTGCTGGCTCGATTGCAGCGTTAAATGCTCGATCCCCGTGAGGGCAAAGGTTGGCGGTTTATGGGGATTGACGCTCTGCTGATGTTCCTTTAACCAATGGGAAATCGCTAGCAGAGGATTTAGTTCTGGATTTTTTTCATCAAGGGCGATCGCAATTAAGGCATGCTCTTCCGCAGTCGTCTGGGGATGCTGCTCACTGAGACGCTCCATCAGGCGATCGCGCCAATAGCGATTGTCACAAACGGCCACCCAAATTTGTCGCCGTAGTCCAAGGGATAAACCTTGGGCAAGTTGCTGATAAGTCTGTTGATTGCGATACAGCTCTGGAGGAATCACGCCACTTTTTTTAAATTTAAGGAATTACTTTTGTTGTCACAGGTTTTGTGCTAGTTCCGGATATAACGAGCCTACTATTATTTAGCTGACCGACAGCACGGTTACCCGTGAGGGTCAGGCGCGGTTCATTTTGCTCATAAACAACATTCCCCTGAGCCACTAACTGTTGCGTTTCTAAATTCCAATCTACCCGTCCAGCCTGCAATGTCGACGGGGGCTTTTTGCCCACTCCCCGCACGGCTCCCACTAACTGAACCTCTTGGGTATTGAGATTAAATTGTCCAGCCTCACCACGAAACTGAACCTTTTCCTTTTCGTGGGTAATTTGCACTGACTTTTTCCCCACAATAACGCCCTCCTCCATATCCCAAACGGCTTCACCACTGGCAAATTGAGCCTTGGGCTTGAGACTATTCAGTAAGACATCCCCAGAAACGGTGACTTCCTGCTCCGCGATGTTGACCTCGGCGGTCTTTGCTCGTAAGCGTGTGGTCACTTCTTCTTCGGTATATTGCTGAACCTCTAAGCCATCTTCGGCTGTCACCACATCTTCTTCAAATTGCCAAATAACTTGTTCGCTCAAAATACGTAACGCTGGTTCAATGGTCAGAGCATCGACTTCTTCCGTTAGTTCTAGTTCCGAGCGATCAATAAAGTATTGGGCTTTGGTGGCAGTAAATTGACCATTGGGATATTTGCCTTGTAACTCCGCATCAATAATGAGTAAATCGTTTTCTGGTTGCCATTCTGCCAATTCGGTTTCAAGTACAGCGCCTGTACGGTTATCTGTGACGATAATGTTCGTTTCAAGGATTACCCGTTCACCGTCATTGATCACCTGTCCGGCCTCTGCTTGGAGGCTGAGGATTACCTCGCCATCTTCATATAGATTCCCCACAATGCCAGTCACTGTTGCGGTTTTGCGATCCTGGCTGTAGATCGCTTCTTCGGTTTGAAGCCGCCACAAAAGTTTGCCATCGATATCGGATTGTTCCAAGATTGCATTGGCCACAACTAAGCGGTTTTCTGTGCCCACTTCGATAGTCTCTTCTGGTTCTAATGGTGGCGGTGTATTGCGGCAGCTGTAGGTCGTGATGCAAAGACTAATGATGAAGATGTAACTCAAAAGTTTTTGAGGCGATCGCCAACACCCTTGTGATAACAACAGCAAAGATTTATCCAAAAAACTAGAGCGCACTATTTGCCTCACTTATTCATGGCTGGGAAGCTCTAAAGAAGAACCATTACCATTATCCTTTTTTCGCTCGATGGGTGGGATTTGAGGTGGATGATTTTGATCGCGGTGGAACTTTTGAATATCCGTTTGAATTTGCTCTAGATCAATGTAGCGGTCTGCCACATTAATCAAACTATCACTAGTCATTGAGCGTAAACTTACGACTTCAACCCTAGCGCCGCGATAGCTCACAGCATCCACTGCGTAGGCTAGATCGCCATCACCACTGACCAAGACAGCTGTATCGTAGGAGCCGACTAGGGCCATCATATCCACCGCGATTTCCACATCAAGATTTGCTTTTTTGGAGCCATCAGGAAGTTGCACCAAATCCTTGGCGATGACACGGTAGCCGTTACGCCGCATCCATAACAAAAAGCCTTGTTGTTTTTCATTGGCCCGATCAACTCCTGTGTAGAAAAAAGATCTAAGGAGTCGGGAACCGCCGGTTAGGCGATATAAAAGTTTGCTGTAGTCGATCTCGATGCCTAGCTGTAGCGCTGCATAAAACAAATTTGAGCCATCGATAAAGATCGCTACACGACCTCGATTTTCCAATACCTGTTCAGGAGAGAAAACCGGATCGCTACCAAAGTGATCCAGCATTTTTCGTTATGCCTCTGTAAGATTTTATTAAAGGGATTGTTTTTATAAAACGGTCTTTATTTAAAAAGTGGGTTACCCCGATAATTAAGCTTACTGAGAAAGCTCGATTTTCGTCAAAACTTTTATAATTCCCTCGGAGTTAGGCGATCGCCTCACACTTCAAGGAGATTAATCATCACTCTTTGATGTTGCTCCCATAACAATGCTTGAGCTAATTAAGCCAATGAATTGATCGCCTCACACTTCAAGGAGATTAATCATCACTCAATATCCTGCGGCAACTCAAGGCGCGCAAAAATCGGTTTTGCCTTAGGCAAGGTACGTTCTGGCCAGGAGAGTCCCCATTGACTATGACTGGCGAATGGATATGCTGCGGCTAGGTTCGATAGGTCATTAAAGTCACCACTAAACCCTAGTTGTCGGTAGATCTCGGTACTAAGATTCGGAATAATTGGCGCGAGTAGATAGCCAGCTAAACGAACTGATTCGAGAATGCTAAATAGAATCACCTCCACTTGGCTTTGCTCGCCGGCCTTAAAAAGTTTCCATGGTGCACTGTCATCGATATATTTATTGCAAGCTTGAATCAATTCCAGAACGGCGGTGCAGGATGCCGATAGATTGAGCGCTTCGTAATGGGCGACAATGCGATCGCCAAGGTGATGACCCAAAGCTTTTAAGGGATGATCATCGGCAATGGTGGCGAGGTCAAGCTGAGGAATTTCACTTTTACAGTATTTTTTCAACATCCCCAAGGTGCGATTTAGCAGATTACCAAGGTCATTGGCGAGATCGGCGTTAACGGTGTTGATAAAGCGAACTTCGTTAAAATCGCCGTCTTTTCCGAGTTCGACTTCTTTGAGGAAATAATAGCGCAAGGCATCAGAGCCATACCGATCTACTAGCTCAAAGGGATCAATGATATTGCCGAGACTTTTTCCCATTTTGAGACCGTTTTTGGTGAGAAAGCCATGGCCAAAGATGCGACCGGGTAGGGGCAGCTCGGCAGACATCAGCATGGCAGGCCAGTACACGGCATGGAATCGCAAAATATCTTTTCCGATCAGATGCACATTAATGGGCCAAAATTTGGCGATCGCCGTCTCAAGATTTACTTCATCACCATCTTCCAACAACGCCGTGAAATAACCGAGGAGCGCATCAAACCAGACGTAGATAGTATGGTCAACATCGGTAGGAACCGGGAAACCCCAGTCAAGGTTAATGCGAGAAATAGAAAAGTCCTTGAGGCCTTGTTTAACAAAATTCAGAACTTCATTACGGCGACTCGCAGGCTGAATAAAGTCAGGATTAGATGCGTAGAGCGCTTCGAGCTGAGCTTGATAATTGGATAGGCGGAAAAAATAGTTTTGCTCATCACGCCATTCGGCTTTTTTGTTGGTGTGAATCGCGCAGTAACGGTCTTCGATGAGGTCTTTTTCTTCTTTAAATTCTTCACAGGCAACGCAATACCAACCCTGTTGTTGATCAAGGTAAATATCGCCTTTGTCCCACACTTTGCCGAAAAATTGCTCAACGATTTTGGCGTGGTTCGCTGCCGTCGTCCGACTAAATCTGTCGTACTGGATATTGTATTTTTCCCACAGATCTTTAAAGCTGCCAATAATGCGATCGCAGTGGACTTGAGGCTCTAAGCCTGCTTCTTCGGCTGCACGCTGAATTTTTTGGCCATGTTCGTCTGTCCCGGTAATGAGTAACACATCTTCGCCTTGTAAACGGTGAAAACGGGCGATCGCATCGGCGGCCATAGTGGTGTAGGCACTACCGATGTGGGGCAGACCATTAACGTAATATAACGGCGTAGTAATCGAGAAACGTGCGGGAGAAGTCATAAACTAACGGCGATCGCCTAGGGAAAATCACAAAAGAACAAAAATTAGCAGGCTCTCCACATTAAAAGCAAAGAGCAACACAAAGTACCTTTAGCAAATCTTATCTTACAAGGATGGTCGTCTATCCCTTGACCAGATTTCAGCAACCTTTGGCTTGAGCCATTAGCTGATGACTATGAGTCTGGCGAAGAAACCTGCTGGTAAACATAGGTCGTAAGCCACACTGCCAAAAAGCCTAACAAACCATAAATCATCATCGCAATCAGTAGATTAACATCAAAGATATTTTGACCGATGGTGGCATCAGTACTTTGCACAGGGCTGATAAATAGCGTCGAAAACGGTGTCACAAAGGGCGCAGACAAACCATAGATCGATTTGGCAAAAAGGTTATCAGGATTCGCTCCGGATAGGCGCAGGAAAAATCGCAGTGCGAGTAGAACCTCCAGAAAACCAACCAAAAAATAAATACTATTTCTCACCCGAAAGAAAAATAGACGCTGTTGTCTCGCCCGTAATTTTTGCTCTTCTCGTTTAAGCTTTTGGGCTTCCCGCGACGCTGCGGTCATATTCTGTTTTGAAGGTGGGGGCGATGATGGTGGCTTGTTCGGATCGGGATCAGAGTCAGGGAAGTTGTGGGGCGAATTGCTCATGTTCTTTGCCTCGTGGATCGCAGCATTGAAATCACCGTCATTATAGGGCTGTTAAGGTTTACGGAAAATCCACCGATATAACTAGAGGCCTAGAGACTTTTCTTGGAGTCTCGGCAGTCATTCGGCGATCGCCCCCTACTAGCCATGTCAAATCACCCAAAATGAACCTAGGCTTTCTTGCCAACAGACTTGAGATATTCTGTATTAACACCGGACTCACGTACAAGGGCAAGCTTGCCAGTGCGCGCCACTTCGATAATGCCGAATTTTTCTAACATCTGGAGAATGGCGACCATTTTGCCCGGATCACCCACCACTTGGACGGTCACCGTTGCCTCGGAAATATCAACAATGCGAGCCCGGAAGACCTGCACCAACTGCATGACTTCAGAGCGTTGGTTGGCATCAGCATTTACCTTAACAAGCATCAATTCCCGTTCGACACAGGGTTTGACCGTAACGTCATTCACCTGGCGCACATGAATCAGTTTGTCAAGCTGAGCGGACACCTGCTCAATTTCCTTTTCATCACAGGGAACCACCATCGTAATGCGTGAAATGCCCTCTTTTTCTGCTGGCCCCACCGCAAGACTTTCAATGTTAAAACCGCGGCGGGCAAATAGTCCGGCAATACGTGTCAAAACGCCGGCTTCGTCTTCAACTAAAACTGAGAGGGTATGCTTCATCATGGGCAAGAACAGTCTTCGGGGCGAGTAAACCAAAGAGCTATATTACTACAGCAGGTCTATCTCCCCTAACCACTGGGTAAATAATTGATACACGAGTTCTGGGGCTTCGTCGTGGGGGCAATGGCCTAAATTCGGCAAAATCTGGAGGCGAATCTGGGGATTTGTGCTCGCTAAAGCCGGGGCGATCGCCACAGGCACAAAGCGATCCTTCTCCCCCCACAACATCAAAATCGGACAGGCAATTTGCGGTAACACCTGTTTCATCGGCGGGCAAAATTCTGGACGACTGACGCGACGGCTTAAAGCAACAAAAGCCTCTACTGCCCCAAAATCCGCCGTTGGCGCCTCAATAATGTCAATTAATTCTTCTTGCAGAGCTTCTAGGGAAGGGTAAGCCAGCTTCAGCCAATTTTTCAGCACACCCCGACGGCGCAAAACATCAAACAGACGACGAATTAACCATGGACGCATTGTCGCTTGCTCGATTTTGCCGACCATGGGGCGCAAAGGGGCGGGAATCATCTCCTGACGCTGGGCTACATCCGGCACACTCAGTAGGGCGATCGCCGCCGCTTTGTCCGGATACTTGTGCGCCACAACAGCAGCAACCAACGAGCCAATAGAGTTGCCCATAATCAATGCAGGTTCCGAGACAATTGTTTCGAGAAAATAATTGAGTTGCCCGACCCACAGCGGCACACCAAAATCTAGATGGGCTTTTTCTGAACCACCGAATCCCAGTAAATCAATACTGTAAACCGGGCGATCGCCTGCAACTAACGGGATAAACTCTCGCCAATGCTCAATCGATGCCCCAAACCCGTGAATTAAAACAAGGGGCGTGTTCACATTCTGGAGATCAGCGTGCGGCGATCGCCAAAAACTATAGCGACACTGCCGCCCCTGCCACAAAAAACTACGCTGGTGACCAATACGTTCTTGCCAGAAAATAAACGGAGAAATCTCCCCCCTAGAACCCTGCAACACTTGAACTTCATTAATCTTCACCAATAATCGCCTCCCCCCAAAAACTTTACCAAGTAGAAATACCTTGAATTTAGATCCGCCGGGGGACATAAATTTCCACTTTCAATAACGAAAAGACAATGAATAGGTAAAATAGTTAATAAGTTTTCAATTTCTTATTGATCTATTTAATATTCACCCTAAAACTTTATCAACCATTCAACCCATAGCCTGTGAAAGATAGAAGACGCGTAAAACGCGACCTCCCGAAAATCAACGAAAGAATTCGTTTTCCTAAAATTCGTGTCATTGGCACTGAAGGCGACCAGCTGGGCATCATGACACCAGCCGAAGCACTAGAAGTCGCCGAAGAAGAAGAACTCGACCTAGTGTTGGTTAGTGAAGGTGCAAAACCGCCTGTTTGCCGCATCATGGACTACGGCAAGTACAAATTTGAGCAAGAAAAGCGCGCCCGTGAAGCGAAAAAGAAGCAGCACAACGCCGACTTAAAAGAAGTCAAAATGCGCTACAAAATTGAAGAGCATGACTACCAAGTCCGCGTTAACAACGCGTTACGCTTCTTGAAGGCTGGCGACAAAGTGAAAGCAACGATCACCTTTCGAGGCCGCGAAATCCAGCACTCTAATTTGGCCTACAAGCTATTAGACCGGATGGCAAAGGACTTAGAAGAAGTCGGTGAAATTCAACAGCGCCCTAAGCGTGAAGGTCGCAATATGATGATGATCATGGCTCCGAAGAAATCAAACTAAACTCTACTTTGTGTTTAGCGTTGCTTAACTTCTTGATTTAAAATCGCCGAATTATTTTTAACATTATGATTCGCGATGCCCACCCAAGACTAATGGTCTGCCAGAGGATTTAGACTTGTCTGAAGCAGATCATTAGTTGTGGGGATAAATACATCGACTTAAATGTAGCGCCAAGCTTTAGTTGCTAGTTTTAGGCCTAATCGTAGCAGTGAAGTTGCTGAGATATTGCCCTGGAGCCGTTGCAAAAAAAATTAAGATCGCCACAGTAAAGCTTTTAGTCGTTGCCCGGTAATGTTGTGTAATATCTTAGCTTTATCTACACATGCCTTCAGTAAAATTAAGCTAAGCTTATTTCGTTGCCTAAAGTCCTACTCTATAAGGACGATGTTCTAATGATCACTTGCCCAAAGTGCAGCCAGCAAAACCCTTTAGAAAATCGCTTCTGTCAATATTGCGGGACTTCGCTATTGGTTCCTTGTCCCCATTGTGACAGTCAGGTAAAGCTTCAAGACATTGAATGCAATGATTGTGGTGGTCAGCTTATACCCACACTCATTGGACTTGTTCTTCAGGGTGATCCAGTAATTTTTGAGACAGCATCCCACCTCGATACCCAGGGGCGCTATGCGATCGCCCAACTTACCGAGGCAGAAAAAGAAGGTTTTCGTGGGATTCCGGTTCTGGATGGGCAGCCGGAGGAGTTTTCTTACTTAGAGCAAGTGTTGGACCAAGAGGCGGAAAATTTACAGACCCTCGTCGCTACTGATAAAGATGGTCTTTCCAATCCTCAGCTTTGGCTACAGATGGGGATTCCGGCGATCGCCAGACATTACCTAAGCCTCCAAGAAATGTCTTTTGGTTTTCCTGTGCTGCGAGACGCTTGGATGAGCGCCGATCACCATATTCTCCTATTAGAGCAGCGCCACGATACAGTTTTGCTCACGGACTATCTAGGCCAATCTCCCCCCCACTACCAGCAAATTTTACAGTGGACTTACCAAATGGTCAGTATGTGGCGAGAATTGGAACCCCTTCGTTGCTGCCGATCTTTACTCGTCAAAGGGAATTTATTCATTGACGAAGACCAGAGTTTAATTATTGAACGACTCATTGAAGATGCCCCCCTAGAGTTTCCGACCCTTAAGGCTCTAACAGATCTGTGGGAAGAGCTATTCCATACCTCCGAAGCAGCAGAGTTTGCGGCTCTACAAACGGTGATTGAACAGAATATCGCCACAAATTTGGCAAAACCAAAGGATTTGATGGGGGCGATTAAGTCCTTAGCAACGGGTGAAAGTGCTGGTGGTGTCACAACAGTGATCCAATCTCCTAATGATCTCCTTTTAGACGACGATCATGATTGGGCACATCGAGAAGAATTTCAAGAAGATCCTGAAACCGATGCGGATCTAGATATTATTACTGAGGCATCGGAAGATGAAGAAGCGTCCATTACCACGGTCGTCAATCTAGATCAGATGGACTATAGCAGTGATGGTGATGAGCAACCCACTGTGGTTTTGCCCATGCACCTCCTCAATCTTGAGGATGCGGGTCTGAGTGATATTGGCAACCAGCGCGATCATAATGAAGATTATTTTGGGATTCAAACGCAGCTGGAAAAGCAAGAAAATCTACTCGGCAAACAGGTAAAGGCTAGGGGACTCTATATTGTCTGTGATGGTATGGGGGGACATGCAGCGGGGGAAGTGGCGAGTGCACTCTCGGTGGAAAGTTTGCAAAATTATTTTCAAAAGTATTGGCAAGATAAGTTGCCGGATGAAGAAACTATTAAAACAGCGATTTGGCAGACGAATCAAAAGGTTTACGATATTAATCTCAAAAATTCTCGTTCGGGTAGTGGGCGCATGGGAACTACTCTGGTGATGGTGCTTGTTCAGGATAATAAAGCGGCGATCGCCCACGTTGGAGACAGTCGTATCTATAGAGTGAGCCGTAAGTGGGATTTAGAGCAATTAACCACGGATCATGAAGTGGGACAACGGGAAATCCAAAAGGGTGTAGAACCGGACATTGCCTACGGACGTGCGGATGCCTATCAACTCACCCAGGCGATCGGGCCACGGGACAATACCTTCGTGCAGCCAGATGTCACCTTTATCGACATCAACGAAGACAGCTTATTTTTGCTGTGCTCTGATGGGCTGTCTGATAACTCGCTTCTTGAGCAATCCTGGGAAAAACATCTTTTACCGTTACTAAGTTCGAGGGCAAATCTTGACCAAGGCGTTAAGGAATTAATCGAATTGGCCAATGAACATAATGGCCACGACAATATTACAGCGGTACTTGTGCGAGTTAAGGTGCGCCCAAATCTTTCCGCGCCTCCCATAGCGTAGCGATCGCCCTGTGATTAGCGTCATTATTCCGGTGCTCAATGAGGCTGAGGGCATTGGTTCTTGTTTAGATCAATTCATGCTGTGGGCGAATCATCTCGAAATTATTGTGGCCGACGGTGGCAGTGATGATGGCACCCAAGAGATTGTCAGAAAATATCCGGTTAAGCTCCGACAATGTCCCTTAGGGCGAGGACAACAGATGAACCATGGTGCGGCGATCGCCACTGGGGACATTTTGTTATTTCTCCACAGTGATACCTTTTTGCCAGAAAATTTTATTGAAACCATTGAAATAACCCTAGCGAAACCCGGCGTTGTAGCAGGAGCATTCCAGTTAGAAATTGATGATCCGCAGCCAAATTTACGCTGGATTGAGCGGACAGTGCGATGGCGATCGCAGTTTTTCTCTCTACCCTACGGCGACCAAGGTATTTTTGTTAAAACCGATATTTTTCGGACATTGGGAGGCTATGCCGCACTACCCATTATGGAAGATTACGAATTTATTTGTCGTCTGAAACAACAAGGTCACATTGCAATAGCTGCAACCGCCGTTAAAACATCCCCACGTCGCTGGCAAAAACTAGGGATTTGGCGTACCACTTTCCTCAACCAAGCCATGATTATGGGCTATCACTTGGGTGTTAAACCCGACACATTACGGCAGTGGTATCGTCAACAAGCCTCTTAAAGCATTAATCAGAATTTTCCATAAAAAAGGCGATCGCCCACTGATCTTGCAAAGTACCAGGGTGGCGATCGCCAAACTTACTCTCATTTTTACCGATAGAATTCTCAGAATTCCTCAGGGCGATGATTCAATCATCAGACAATTTAACGACAACAGGACGACTCCCTAAAAAGGGCGCATCGTTTTTGTCGAATCCATTGGTTTATCCTTACCTCGGCTAGCCGCATGACGCTGCCATAGACCAAGACCAAAATAAACACCACAGAGATAAATTGCCGATAACACTAAGACAACTAGCGGAATGTCAAAAAGTACCATTGCTGTAAGCCCCCCAAGCTTTCAATTATTGACATTGCTAGGATCGATCGCTCTTATTAAATTTTTTAGTTAGCTGAGTATCGTCACCTAAAACTTTTCGCCATTACCCAAACAGCTCGCCCGTGATCCTAGTAAAATTTTCTAGGTACACAAAAGCCGGCTATCTGCTATGCAAATATCCTGAATCGGCAACCCCTTTAACAACCGCTAAAAGCCTACTGCCGAATGATTGATAACTTAGATATATAACGTTGCGAAAAGAGCAGTCACCATAGCTTCCCCACACCAAAAGAAAGAGACACTATATTCCAGGCAACTTTTCCCAAGCCTAACAATTTCGCCATCTAGGGAACACAATATGTGATAAAAACCACAGTTCACTTGATTTTGCAAATTGTAATAAAATACTTAAGACCCTATGTCTAAAGGATAACACGCAAATCCATATATTTCAGGACTTTTGCTATCTTTTTCTTGAAGAATTTTGAAAATTCTACCCTTAGAAAAACGGCGATCAAATCGCAAAAACAAGTAGTTTTCTGCTGAAAAGAGTCTGTTGCAATACAATATAGCTATGTAAATTTTCGTTAACAAGTTTCCCGCGGCTTAAATAATGATTTCAGCGACTACTCTTTTCACCCCCGTCGAAGCCGACCTCAAACAACTCAGTGAGAATCTGACAAACTTGATTGGTGCACGTCATCCCATTCTTGGAGTAGCGGCAGAACATTTATTTGCAGCCGGTGGAAAGCGAGTAAGACCGGCCATTGTATTACTTGTTTCCCGGGCCACTTTAGGCGATCGCCCCCTCACGCAACGACACCGACGCTTAGCTGAAATCACAGAAATGATTCACACGGCCAGCCTTGTGCACGACGATGTTGTCGATGATGCGTCGTTACGCCGTAATGTACCGACCGTTAATAGCCTCTTTGACAATCGCATCGCTGTGCTCGCGGGAGACTTTTTATTTGCTCAGTCTTCTTGGTATCTCGCTAATCTTGATAACCTCGCAGTAGTAAAGCTTTTATCGGAAGTTATTAAAGATTTTGCCGAGGGCGAAATTCAGCAGGGTTTAAACCGCTTCGACACCAGCCTTACTCTCGAAACTTATCTTGAAAAGTCCTATTACAAAACGGCATCCCTCATTGCCAATAGTGCGAAAGCCGCTACAGTTCTCAGTGAAACGGACTCCACCATCAGCGATCGCCTCTACGATTACGGTCGAAACCTCGGTCTAGCCTTTCAAATTGTCGATGATATTCTTGATTTCACAGCCTCAACAGAAGTTTTAGGGAAACCCGCAGGCTCTGATTTAATTGGTGGTCACGTTACAGCCCCAGCACTGTATGCCATGGAAGAGCACCCTGTGTTGACCCAATTCATTGATCGTGAATTTGCCGAAGAAGGTGATGCAGAAAAAGCATTAGAACTTGTCCGCAATAGTGAAGGGGTGCGCCGTTCAAAAGAATTAGCAGCCCACCATGGCCGCTTAGCTCTAGAAAGTTTAGCTTGTTTGTCTCCGTCTCCATCAAAAGACGCTTTGACTGATTTGATCGATTATGTCTTGAGTCGCATGTACTAAGATGGGTCGCCAACGTAAAAAAGCCGATCTCCCGACCAAAACCTGTGCTGTGTGCGGTCTCCCTTTCACATGGCGCAAAAAATGGGAAAAATGTTGGGATGATGTCAAATATTGCTCAGAACGTTGTCGTCGCCGTCGTCACTCAACATCTTAGGTATTGATTTGAGCCTTAGTTTGCCTCGTCTGTGATCTGAGTAATATCTGTCAGGCAATCCGTAGGGGATAATGGCATTGTGATTTTTTTGAGTGCAGGGTCAGCGACAAATAATGTTGCAATTTAATATTCAAAGCGATAGTGATCTTCCCGCTTCGCGACAACTACTAGATCAAATTCAGTTTGCGATCGCCTCACGCCAATTCCCAGCAGGACAACGCTTACCCAGTTTACGACAGTTGGAAATGGTCACCGGATTGCACCGCAATACCATTAGCAAGGTGTATCACCAACTTGAAGAACTAGGCCTGGTGGAATCCATTGCAGGATCAGGTATCTACATTAAAGAAAATCGTTCTACAGATGTCCATGCGGGAAAATCGCCGCTCCTCGCCAAATATCCCAAAGCATCTAATCTCATTGGCAACACCATCGACCAATTGCTGGATCAAGGTTGCACCCTTTCCCAGGCTCGGGAACTGTTTATGGCAGAAATTGACTGGCGCTTACGCTGTGGTGCACAGATCGTGGTGACAGTGCCGTTGCAGGATATTGGTGCGGGAGAATTAATGGCTCAGGAGTTAGAACAAACGATCGCCCTACCTGTGCAACTTGTGCCGCTAGAAGAGTTGGATGCCACCCTTGCCCAAACCCATTCAGGTACAGTTCTCACGACCCACTATTTTGCAAAAGAGGCAGAAGAAATCGCCAAACCCAAAGGGATTCGAGTCATTCCAGTCGATCTCTATGATTACACTGAAGAGCTGAAATTAATTAAAGAGCTACCGCCAGAACACAGTTTAGGAATTGTGAGTTTAAGCCCCGGTATTCTGCGGGTCGCGGAAATTATTATTTTTAGTTTGCGTGGCAATGATGTCTATGTTTTTACTGCCCAGGCCGGCGATCGCCGTCGTCTAAATGCTTTAGTGCGTTCTAGCCAAACCATTATTTGCGATCCAGCCAGCACTCCCCTTTTAGAACAGGCGATTCAAGCAGCGCGGGAAGATTTGATTCGCAAACCCAACGTTTTGCCTTGTAAAAATTACATTAGCGAGCAATCGATGGAGTTATTGCAGCGTGAGTTAGATATTGTTGCTTGACAAATTTTGGCGAGAATTTATTGATCACGATCCACACCACAACATATTTGATCACAAAAAAATCCCTAGTATTCAACAATACAAGGGATTGATTAGCTCTTAAATTTGAATATTAATTGTACGCGTTTCTCAACTCCGATTAATTCACATCAAAATTCATAGTGAAACGGCGCATGGTAAATCGCTATTTAGAAGGTTTGTAATAAACTTCTGCACCTGTATCTGGAACGTAGTGACAGGCTTTTTGAGATTTAAAGAAGCTTTTCAAAATTGGCTCATGGCTAACGCGATAGTAGTCGCCAAGGAGAGGTTTCACCGCTTCCGTTGCATCCTTCAGATGGTAGTGGGGAATAGTGTGGAAAATATGGTGAACAACATGGGTACCAATATTATGGTGAATGTTATTAAAAATGCCATAGTCACGGTCAATGGTCGATAACGCACCTTTGAGGTAATACCAGTTGTCGCCACGGTACCAAGGAATATCATCTTCGGTGTGGTGAAGATAAGTAACAAGGTCAAGCCACACAACAAAAATTGCGTAGGGGACAAAGTAAAACTTGAAGAAGGCGATCGCCCCAAATTGGAGTGTAAACCATCCTAAAAATGCGACCATTGCCAAGAGCGAAGCAGTGCTGACTAGAATGTCATTCTTTTCACTGGGCTTGAACAAAGGGCTACTAGGCACAAAATGAGAACCACCAGCACGGCTAGGAGAACGCTTAAAAAGATAGACCGGATAAGCAATTAAAGGCGCGTAGAAGCGAACTAGCTTCTCCGGAAAGCTCATTTCGTCGTACTTTGACTCATTAATGGGATACCAACTTTCGTCTGTGTCGATATTACCTGTATTGGAGTGGTGTGTCCGGTGGGAAATGCGCCAACCATGGAACGGCACTAAAATCGGAGCGTGGCTCAAGTGACCAATGATGTTGTTGAGTAACTTGGATTTTGAAAAGGAGCCATGACCACAATCATGCCCAACCACAAATAATGCCCAGAACATCGTGCCCTGAGCAAACCAAAAAATAGGATAAAACAACCAAGAATCTATATATGCGGCGATCGCATAAAGTCCGGCGATAATGCCAATGTCGAGGAAAAAATAGGCAAGGGAGCGAAACGCTGAAGGCTGAAAACAATATTCTGGAATCGCAGCTTTAACATCCTTAAGTGTGAATGGCAGATCCTGTCTAGCAGATTCTCCGCTTCCTTCTGGACGAACTGATGTTTGCATTAGATAGATAATAAAGGTTAACAAATTTTAATAATTCTACTCCTTTTTGTTTATGCCATGGGGCATATTCACCGAATTTATCTATTTTTTTACGCTTTATATCTGGTCAGAATTCTAAAAATGATCGCCATGCGAGATTAATGACCCCATAGGTAAAATAGAGTAATAACCATCTCAATACAAACGATAAATAATCTTATGTCCACGACCACTGAACCAACGGATCGTTTATTTGGGGCACTGCCTTATCTTTTGCCCATTGTTTATGCTTTGCCTCTGGGACTTCCTTTTCTATCGAAGTTTCCGCTCCTCGGCATTATTTATATTCCGTTGCAGCCATTGCTTGCTATCTACTCTTTTCCCTTTGCTGGACTGATTATTTTCTTTATTCTCTATAGTGCTGTCGTCCGTAATACGAATATTAGCCACTTTATTCGCTTCAATACGCTCCAGGCAATTTTGATTGATATTGGCTTAGTGCTTTTAGGCATTTTGATTCGGTTGTTCGGTGTTGGTGGTGGCGGTATTCTCATTGAAACTCTTTCTAATGTGGCATTCCTTGGAACTTTGGTTGCTTGTTTTTATGCAATGACCCAGTCTGTCCTCGGTAAATATGCAGAGCTACCGACTATTTCCCAAGCGGCTTATTCTCAATTGCCTTACTAGAAATTAGGTTGATAGCCCATTGCGAAATAGTCAAAAACTCAATTCGATCGCAACCAGCGCCAAGATTTGGAGGCTGGTTTTTTAGTTTTCAATAATTTTGAGCTCTATGGAGTTTAGGGCGATCGCCACCAGTTTTTTTATCTTGAACTAAACTGTTTTTTGCTACACTCTCATTTTTTTCACATGACTAAACCCGCTACCTTAGAACCCTATCGATTACTCTTGTTTGGTGTAGCGGCGATCGCCCTTACTACGACCATTTTAATTTGGGGAAGCAGCCAAAAAATGGGTCGAAATGTTCTCAAACCCCGCCAATTTATTTGTGAGAAAAAACTTGAACCGAAGAGTGGGGAAGTATTGTGGACAGTTTTATTTCAGCAAAATAACAGTCAGCCATGGTTGCGTCTTGTCACAGGCGTAGAGGGCGACACGACCCCAGACCGACGCTGTCAAACTGTGGCAAATATCCTAGATGCCCATTTTTCTGCGGGATTGGCAACGTTGCGCTACCGCCAAAATCCGGCAACGCCCAATCGCTATGCTGTTTGCGTTCAAACGGCTAAACAAACATCTGACAACTGTTCTAATTTATTGATTTTGAAGCCAAATATTGAGCCGCAAAGGTTTTTTGAGCAGTTTACGATTGACCTACAGCCATTCAGTGCCGCTCCCTCGCTTGAAGATCATGGGGCGATCGCCGCTCCTATCGCAGAGGAACAATCACCCCAAGGTTTAAAGCAAATAGACCTTAGGCCATTCCTTGGAGCTGACGTTCCAACCGATTAACCTTCCCTGACAATGGGCGATCGCCGAGACAAATCCCAAGGCCGCGCGCTGTTTTGACCAATGTCCCCTCTGGATTAACCGTACGATAGGTCTTAATCGCCTCAGAAATAGGCACACTAGAAACCTGACCCTGCTCCCAAGTCACCATCCGATCAAACTTTTCTTCCGCAATTAAGTTCACCGCCGCCACACCAAAAGCCGAAGCGAGCAACCGATCCAAAGGTGAAGCTGTACCGCCCCGCTGAATATGGCCTAATACAGTAACACGTGTTTCAGAACCTGTTTTTGCCGCCACTTTATCGGCTAAATATTGACCAATACCGCCAAGACGACATTCCCCAAATTGCAATTCTTTTTGTAATGTTTGCCCACTTTCCGTACAAACCGCTTCAGAAACAACTACGAGTGTGTAATTATTACCGGAATTTTGGCGATCGCAGATAAAATCACAAACCATTTTAAGATCATAATCAATCTCTGGAATAAGCACGACATGAGCACCACCAGCAATACCCGCATTAATCGCAATATGCCCAGCATCCCGACCCATCACCTCCACAATCATCACCCGCTCATGACTAGCAGCCGTGAAATGTAGACGATCAAGAGCTTCCGTCGCAATATTGACCGCTGACTCAAAGCCAATAGACTTTTCTGTAACGCTAACGTCATTGTCAATAGTTTTGGGAATCCCAACAAAATTAATATTGCCCTGCTTTGCCAGCTTGTGGAGAATTGCCAAACTGCCATCACCACCAATACCAATGAGGGCATCTAAACCAAGACTATGGTAATTATCAATAATTTCTTGGGAACGATCACATCTCGTACCATCTTCCATGGGAAAAGAAAAAGGATTACCCTTATTCGTCGTGCCGAGCATCGTTCCCCCCATGGTCAGCCAATTATCCACTTGCGATGTCGTGAGCTTCATGACATCTGGCGGCTGATTTAACAAACCGCGTGTGGCCCGGCAAATACCGATCACTTCCCAACCGTAAACACTTTCAGCACAGTGAGTCACAGCTCGAATTGCTGCATTCAAACCAGAACAATCCCCACCACTTGTGAGAATACCTATTTTTTTTGATGAGGTCATAGCGTATCTTTATCTCGACTGACAAATATAAACCGAACATTACGTGGCTTCATTTTCAGGGACAACAGAGGATAAGCGCCTTAAATTGAGACGTTTTGTTGGATTTTTTGACAGTTATTCACCCTAACGTTCCAAGAGTCAGAATTTTCTGATATTTACGATGAAACGAGCCCACTAGCATTGACGATATCTGTCACTGGCTGGTGAATTAAACAACGCCAATGGCAAGCAAATAAATCAGTCTGTTGCGGTACTAAGCTGGCGATCGCCGGCGCTGCAGGGAATGGCCACAAACGATCAAAAAGAATTTCTTTATTAGACGAATACCCGAATTGCATCAAATACACACCGGGTGATGCCGCAATGGATTCCAATAGCTGGAATCCCAACTGAGATAATGCTTTTTGCTCTTCTTTTCCCAAATTTGTCGGCTGATGATAGGAATTTGGCATAACCCCTTCACCAATCACGGCACCACATAAAGACCCTTGAGGATTATAAATAATCGGCAGCCAATGATCGCCTAGGAAGCTATGGCCACCCGTCTTGTGGGTTGTATTTTCGAGAACCCATGCACGACGAGCGTCAATATCCCGACAAGCTTGAAACAATTGATGCTGATCAAAGGGTAAACGTTCCGGTAAATCAATCGTCAGCGGACAAACTAAGATGCCGTCCTCCTGAGGAAAATTGTGGTAGCGCACCATGGCAGGTGTCACAATATTTATTTCTATCTCAGGAAAATCCGCGAGAATCGCTTTTTCAAAAGCCCTAATCATTCGCTCCGTTACAGGGGAGGCGGAGATTAATTTACCGGAATGTTTTAGGTCAGCATTGACGAGAATAACAACCTTAGACAGTTCCGAAGGTTGGAATGTGGCTGCCGCCTTTGGGGTTAAATGTGGGTAGTTCAATCTCAGACAGGCTATGACGACGATTTTTCACTGCTAAGCGATAACTGACGCTTTGTAACTCTGCATGGAGCTGACGATTCTCGTTTTGCAGCTTCTCTACTCTATCGCGAACGGTAGCCATTCTTTCAGCAAATTTCTGGCGGTAAATCTGTGGCAATTCTTGAACCACTTGCTCTAACATCCGGCTACGATCGCTCAACTCTTGGACAGATTGACGCAGTTGGTAGATCTCTTGATCCTTTTGGGTGAGCTGCTCTTGGTAAAAGGAAACCTGCTGTTCTACTTCTTGGAGCTGTTCACGCAGGAGGCGTAATTCTGCCTGGTGGCGCTCCGAAAATTCAGGCTGGGGTGTAAATTCGTCGTTGCCCTTTACTAAACGAAAAAGCTCTTGGGAGAGTTGTTGCACCAACTGATCTCGCAGTTGCAGTTCTTGCTGGAGCTGCTCGGTACTCTGGGTTGGGGTTTCTTGAAAGTTATCTGTTGTTGCCACGGTGCTTTACGACTCCTCGATGATGGAGGTTACTGCTAAATAGTGTTAATTCTAAAGTAAGTTTAGACAAAATCGCGCCGCCTAATGGTTACATATGACAGCTTTCGCCTATTACTTTTTACTGTATTGGGTCAGTATAAACTCAATAATATCTAATACATTGGGAAAATGAGCCTTCTAGAGTCAATTTTGTAAAAAAAAGCGCCAAAGAAGTTTCCCGCATCCGGATAAGATAATGGTGATTTTTTAATAATCTCAATTTTTAATCCATGAGTATCGCAAGCAATCCTCCGATTAAGTTTGGCACTGACGGTTGGCGTGGCATTATCGCCGATGATTTTACTTTCGCGAATGTTTGTAAGGTCACTCGGGCGATCGCCAGCTATCTAGAGACGGCCTACGCTAAAGATCGTCCCGTCTTAATTGCCTATGACACCCGTTTTTTTGCGGATGAGTTTGCCCAAACTGCAGCAGAAGTACTCGCGGATCTTGGCTGGACAGTGAAAGTCGTGGAACGCGATTGTCCAACGCCTGTCATTGCTTACAATGCAAAGTTTTTAAACTCGGCTGGGGCTTTGATGTTTACGGCCAGCCATAACCCTGCCCCCTACTGTGGCATCAAATATATTCCGGACTATGCGGGGCCTGCGACTCCTGAAATTACGGATACCATTGTGGCAAATATCGCCAGTTCTGCCGATGACATGCCTTCTGGCAAAAATAGCGATAAGATTAGCCGCTTTGATCCGAAGCCTGAATATTTGAAGTTTATTTATACCTTGTTAGACGTAGAACGTATTCGTTCTGCTGGTCTCAAGGTTAAGTACGATGCTCTCTATTCCACTTCCCGGGGTTACCTTGATGAAGTGCTGGCCCACTGTGGTTGTGAGACTGAGTCTTTTAACACTACCCGTGATGTATTGTTTGGTGGTGGGATGCCTGAGCCTAAGGGTTCTCAACTGGTTGGCTTGATTGATGAGGTTAAGGCTGATGGTGCGGATATCGGTATGGCGACCGATGGTGACAGTGATCGCTTTGGTATTGTGGATGAGCTGGGCAATGTTTTAACGCCTAATACTGTCCTTTTACTCCTTGCCCGTCACCTCTATAAAAATAAGGGTCAAAAGGGTGCAATTGTGCGTACTGTTGCGACAACTCACCTTCTTGATAATGTGGCGGCGCAGTATGGCATTGATATTTATGAAACTGCGGTGGGTTTTAAATACATCGGTCAAAAGATGCGTGAAACTGATGTCCTCATCGGTGGTGAAGAGTCTGGTGGTCTGAGTGTATTGGGTCACATTCCTGAGAAAGATGGCATTCTGGCTGACATGCTTGTGGCTGAGGCGATCGCCTACGAAGGGAAACCCTTGTCCCAACTCGTTGCGGAAGCAATTTCGGAAGCAGACGGCCCTCTATTTAATAAGCGTTTAGATCTCCACCTCGAAGAAGATCATAAAAAAGCGGCCCTTGATTTCTATAAATCCACTCCGCCCGCCACTGTTGCAGGTTTAGCCGTCAAAGAAGTTGGTCTTAAGGATGGCGTTAAGCTTTACCTCGAAAATGGTAGCTGGGTGCTCCTGCGTCCTTCTGGCACTGAGCCTTTGATGCGTGTGTACATGGAAACGGATTCGGCGGCTCTCGAAGCTAAGGTTGCTGCTGAAATGGAAGCGGCGATCGCCAAACTAGATCCCACCTGAGTTCGGTTTAAGCATGGTCTGGAATGATGACGCGGCGAAAGGGAGAGCGAGGGATGGGGCGATTTTTCATTCAAACAATTCTAATGCGGGTGTCCGTTGATGTCCCGTATCTCCCCCTCTCCGTGTCTCCCTATCCCAATGTCCCCATGTCTTCAAGGTATTCAGATAACTCCTTAACCCAAACTGACGTTAGATCCCGCAAAATAAAACACCCTTCGTCCAAAATCAAACTTCATGAGCTAAGTCCTTCAGGGCTAGGCTCTTTTTTTGCTTATTTGAACACTTAGATTTGAATCACTTAGACTAAACCATCAGCGAATGCGATCCACCGTAACAATGCCATGTTGTGTCACTTGAATCTGCAACGAGTATCCCTGCAACAACCCCATACCAACCACCGGGTCGCCCACAACCACACTGACCGGAATCAAACGGCGTTCATTATCCCAAAGTACCGTTACTTGATAGAAATTTTCATGACTAGACTGAGACGAATCCTGAGAAAACAGCGACAGATCTAGCCTGTGAATCATCGATTGCGGCAATCCCAGAAAGCCGCCAAATGTCGTGTTTATGATTGCATCTATACCATGTCGCTTTTGTTGGTCTGTCTCAATGACCAGCCGTAGCATCGCTTCATAACTAACATTGACAAGACCGTGCATCATTGGCGACTACTCTGTAGGACAGAAAAAAGAAACAACCACATAAAGGAATATCCCAAGTTCAAAAATAACGCTATCGATACATCCTTGTGAGTAGATTACAAATTTCGCAAACATGCAGCTGTCTATCCATTTATTTTAATTGACAGTTACAAATTCTCTGGTGTGACCTCAGACCCCATATTTTCATTGACAAAAGAGCAAAATGCAACGAAGACACAGCTTTTCAGCGCTACATGGCTACCTTGCCAGCTCCCTTTAAGCTTAATTCTTTGCCTATCTAACGTCAGTTATGGATAAGAATGTAGCCAAAATTCTTTAGAGAAAAGGAGACACGGAGAGGGAAAGACACGGGGAAGCCACGAAAATTTGCATTTTTTGAAAGCTAGTANGGATTGTTTGCATAGAAACATCTCCCGATCTCTCGCTCTCCCATTCACCGCGTCATACTTCCGAGCATGCTTAAGCAAAACTCACGTTATCTACCAAAAAACAGGCTCATTCTCTAACCCAGAGTGATCTTTGTCACAGTATTTTGCTGACTTTATCACCTGAGAGGGTCGTTACATTCTGTTACATTTAAGAGAGCGCAACTATCATCAATATCAAGTTCGCAATGTTAAATCTTGCTTTGGTACTAGCGCTCCATCACTGAGTTGATTTCGATAGGTGATCATATCAAGCCTTTAGAAAGCACGGATTGTGGTTAATTTTTTATTCCAACTCATTTTTCGGAGACAGTAAACTATGCCGACGCTTTTAATTATTGAAGACAACCCGGTTGATACCCATATTTTACGAACACATCTTGAAGAATATGGCTTTGACATCATTAATGTGACCACTGCTGAAGCTGGCCAAGCGTTAATTGAGCAGCAAAATGTCGCCATTGACGGCATTGTTTTAGATGTTGTTTTACCGGGAAAAAGTGGCTATGGTTTTTGTCGTGAACTGAAGAAAAGCGAAGCTACCGCTGATATTCCGGTTATTCTTTGCTCCAGTAAATCTGAGCGTATGGATAAAAAATGGGGTTTAAAGCAAGGTGCGAATGCCTACATCACTAAGCCTGTTCAAGCTGAAGAAATTGTGAGGGCGGTCAAACAGTTTGTGGCCTAGAGGTGAGCGGCGATCGCCGATTTTGCTAGCTACCAGCACATTTTACTTGGAGATTTTTATGGATACTCAACAAAATTTTTCTTCCCAAGCCCAAGGTCGTGAAGAAGCAGATCTGTTGGCATTGTTATTTTTCTTTCTCGGTGCGCCCCACATTTATGGTTTTCTCAGAGGGCGATCGCGCCGCAAAGCCCAGCAGCACCACTCAAATCCGATTGGTTTAACCATTGCTAGTATCTTAGGAACTGGCCTCATCAGCACATTTGCATTCAGTGTCTTTTAGTTATTTATTTTCAATTGATGTAGCTTGCATTTCCTCTTCACTTCAATACATTGAATGCCAGCCAAAGGACGTAAACCCTGAGATTCCATAAAAAATATGAACTTCATAACGCACTAAGCTTGCACTAAAAATGCAAGAAACAAAATAACCAAAGCATCTTTTTCTAATTATATTTTTATAGAAAATAAAATAAAACTTTAGAAAAAACTCACTTCCGCTAAATTACTGATGTCAGCATAAAAAAAGAGACAATACACTTGTAAATACCGAACATAGTAAAAATTTGTACAAAAGTTAACTCTGTTTCTATTTAAATATGGCAGACTGTCAACTTGAAAAATGCAAATGAACTCGGAACAATGCCTGAATATTTTAATGAGTTGCTTCAACAAATTTACAGCACCCACTATATCAGTCCGCATCAAGCCCAGGAGTTGAGGCAAATATTTCTCGACACCTCCCTAGGGGATGATGTCCACATTTCGCGGCTTCGCCTTGAAAATGACATTGCACGCGGTCTAATTACCAAGCTAGATCCATCTAGTTTGATTTAATTTTCATAACCCATTGTTGAGATTTAGATGATGGATCGAACCCTCATTTTTACTCTAGGTACATACTCAATTTCTGAGCAATTTTTTCGGAAGATGCACGGGGAGAAAATCTTGGTAATGTCATCTCTGACCCATTTTTTTCGATAGTGAGAACAGGAATTTCATATTGATATTTTTCAAACCATTCGACATTTTTTGTAATGTCACGCACTTCTATTTGCAATGAAAGGTTTTTAATCCGAGTTAATTTTTCCTGTAAGCCTTCACAGAGATGGCAACCCGGTTTGCTATAAAAAATCAAGTGATGCATAGAGAGTGATGTTGGTATTTTTCTTGAAAAATATGTTTTGTTAGACAAGTATCGCAAACATAGAGAAGTGCAATCATTAATCAAGAAACATTGCGAAAGACATACTTCTAACAAGTTGCTTTTCAGTGTTTGCCTAAAATAAGAGTTATCAATGGTGCGGCTGCTTTCTACCTCATTGATACTAGCTATTCTGAGATTAGAATAAATGGTTTCCAATTGTTTATGTATATGAAATCCACGTAGGGAGTATGGAAATGAATGAACTTTTACAAAAAATACAGCGAGTTTTAGATTCGGGGCAGATGTCTTCAGAAGAAGAGCAACAAATTGACCGGCTGTTGTGGCGCACTCCCATGACGAAGCAGTCGCTGTCTGCTCTTAAGGATTTAGAGTATGCCCTAGTGAGAGGGGAGCTTTCTTTTAAATAGTTTTTGACAAGTACTTTTTAGTTTCACGGGTTAGAAGTATTTGAAAGAATAAGAGATTTTATTTGGTAGTATTTTCAAACATCAACTGGGGGAAGGATGATCAGATCTTTCCCTTTTGTTGTTTGTGGTAGATGCTCTCTTTTGGCGGCAGTAGATTTAGTTGGTTTGTCTTGTTATTTAGGTGAAGTTAGAACTGCGGTTGCTCGAATTCGTTGCTAACAAATCCTAGCTCGTAGAGCTGTTTGTATGATTTTGAGCCGAGATCACTGGCGGGGCTCTGGGAGCGAATCACCTGAATCAATAGTGGTACGGAAAGCTCTGGTTTACCTTGGACGCGATGAACAAGGGCAAGGCGATAGGTTGCGGTGTCGCGCATATCTCCTGCTTCGATGGCAGCGCGACGTTCTGCATCGTAGACGCTGTTGTCAATTCCTTGGAAGCTATTGGCGATGTCGATATGGAAATTGGATAGTTGGTTAAAGATTTGGCGGGCTTCTTGTAGTCGCTCGACGGCGATTTCGTAGTCTTTGTCTGAGATGGCGGCGATCGCCTCATCCATGAGCGAAGAACCACCAGCCATGCTCAAAATACTGTCACCAGTTTGGAGGGGACGCAGTTCACTTAAGTTTTGTTGGGTCGGTTCAGACTGAGCCAAAATCGGTGGCATAATTGCCAAAGAACACCCCATTGCCAAACTAACGAGTGGGATCAAACGAAGGATGTTGGTTGCTTTCATAATTCTCGTCAAGCGATGATTTGATAGGGTAACGGTTGAATGTACATCTCGATCCCACGCAGGGATGGTCAAGGAGAGGGTTTAGGCTATGGCAGCACCAGAGGTAACGCCACAACAAGGTCTTATTTTACAACGGGGACAGGCAGAACTTTTATTGCACAAATTAGATGATCGTCTGACCGTTGCGTTTCGAGATCAAGATGTTGACCTACTCGAAATTGTTCCGGGTCTAATGTATCGTCCGTTGTCTCTTGTCGGCAAAGATTTTTTGATGCAGGAGGTGATTGTGCCGCCGGAGGATTTGGAAACGGTTTTGGCGGCGGCGCGACAGAGTGATGAGATTTTATTTGCCAGTCATGTCTACCAGCTTGCTTATTCGATTGATAGTTTTGTTTACCTCACAAATCAGATTACGATTCAGTTTGCTCAAAATTTATCTTCCCATGAGCATCGAGGTTTCGGCGATCGCCATAATTTAAAACTAATTCGTCCGGTATTGGGTTTAGAAAATACATTTATCTACGAGCTTACGAAGGAGACAACGGCAAATCCGATTAAATTAGCGAATCAATTACGGGCTTTATCGGGAATTAATGTGGCGGAAGCGAATGTTATTTTGCCTCAAGAATCCCTTAGCATCGAACTGCCAACAGATACTTTATTTTCGGAACAATGGTATCTCCACGAGCCAAATCCTGATCAGCCAGAGCAACCCCAAGGTATTGATGCGGTTGGGGCTTGGGAATATACGAAGGGCGATCGCTCCATTGTGGTGGCTGTGATGGACGATGCCGTTGACTTAAACCATCCCGATTTTCAGGGACAAGGAAAAATTGTTGCGCCCTACGATTTTGGTGATAACGATTTTTTGCCGACCCCAGAACATGATCAAGAGAGTCATGGGACGGCCTGCGCAGGTCTCGCCGTAGCTGAAGAAACAGGGACGGGGATTGTGGGTGTTGCCCCTGATTGCGCTTTAATGCCTCTCAAAACGACAGGTTACCTTGACGATGATTCCATTGAGTCGCTCTTTCTCTGGGCGGTAGATAAGGGAGCAGATGTGATTTCCTGTAGCTGGAACGCGGCGGCGGTTCATTTTCCGTTATCTCTTCGGCAAAATGCGGCAATTCATTATGCAGCAACGGTTGGACGAGACGGTAAAGGCTGTGTGGTCGTCTTTGCGGCGGGTAATGCTAATCGCCCCCTAGACGGCACAATTTATGAGCGGGGCTGGCATAACAAAATGCTTTATGGCCCCACTGCTTGGCTCAATGGTTACGCCACTCATCCCGATGCGATCGCCGTCAGTGCTTGTACTAGCCAAAATCAAAAAGCCGTTTATAGCAATTGGGGATCTGAAATTTCTGTTTGCGCGCCGAGTAATAATGCGCCGCCTGCGATGTGGTTTGCGGAACATGGCTATTTACCTACGGCTCCAGAAGTGCAGGAAAATCTTGCTGGCAATGGCATTCTAAGCACAGACACAATGGGTGAGCTGGGCTATAGTGCAGGCCACTTTACCCGTGACTTTGGGGGGACATCTAGTGCTTGTCCATTGGTGGCGGGGGCGGCTGCTCTGGTGTTATCCGTCAATCCCATGTTGTCGGCAACTGAGGTGAAAGAAATTCTGGAACATACGGCCGACAAAATTGTCGATAAATCCCGCGATCGCCAACTAGGTTTACAGCTAGGAACCTACGATGCCTTAGGGCATTCCCGCTGGTTTGGCTATGGCAAGATTAATGCCCGTCGTGCGGTAGAAGCGGCGGCAAATCGCTTTGTCGATGTAGAAGAACCCGAATTTGTTTTGGAACAAACAAACGATCTTGAGCTAGAAATTCCTGACGGCACAGAGGAAGGGATTACCAGCCTTGTGGCCTTTGTCGAACAGGGGCGCATTCGAGATATTTCCGTCACGGTTGAAATTGAACATGAATATCTCGGCGATGTGGAAGTTCATCTCCGTTCCCCGAATGGCAATGTTTTCTTATTGCAAAACCGCAGCCTCGGCAGCCGCGATTATCTCTATAAAACTTACACACCAGTTAATACTCCCAGCCTGAAACAGTTGATGAATCTCGACATCACAGGGGAATGGACATTGTGGGTGCTTGATCTCAGCCCTAGCGATACAGGCAGTCTCAAAAAGTGGTCTTTGCAATTGAAATATTAGGCTTATTCGATCACAGGTGTGCCGTTTAAATCAATCATGCGTTCGCCATCGCACAAACCGAGGCTCAATTTCCAGCGAGAAGGCAAATCTGGATCGATAAATTCGACTTTTACAGTGCCCCAGTGGTAAGTGGGTTGACCATCCACGCCCTCGCGAAAGGTATCGCATTTTTTAGAAGAAGTTGCCTGCACCCAGTAGCCGTAATACGTGCCACGGTCTTCGTATTCGCCAGCCAAGCCATCGAGAAAGACTGTGCCGAAACCATCGCCATATTCCCAAATCGCTGTGCTACCGCGATCGCCTACATAAACGGCGTTAAATTCTTCTGTTCGCCAAACTTCTTCCGCTTTAATCTCTTGAGCTAAACCAAAACTTGCGGCGATCGCCAACAAACCGAATCCCAAACTTTTTTTCACGTTTTTATCTTCTGAAATCTTATCGGCTCATCATATCAAGCGGCTTTGATGGATCTGGTTGGTCGCATTACAGTCGTCACAGAACATTACAGATGAATGCGGGGTAAACGAGGTTTAAAACCACACAGAATCTCGTAGGAAATTGTCCCCAACTGATTTGCCCACTGGTCTACGGTTAGGCGATCGCCCCCTTCCTTCCCAATGAGCGTGACAATATCTCCCGCCTGCACATTTTCGATGTGGGAAACATCGAGCATAATTTGATCCATCGTGACCGAGCCAAGTTGCGGAGCCAGTTGACCATTCACGAAAACTTTCAAATTATTCGATAAACAGCGCGGAATCCCGTCGGCGTAACCAATGCCCACCACCGCAATTTTAGTTTTTTGGGAAGTAACAAAACGATGTCCATAACTCACGCCTGTGTCTGGCGGCAAAGTTTTAACCTGAGTAATTCGCGCTTTCACTTGCATGACAGGTTTTAGAGCAACAACATTTTCCATGTGAGGAGCAGGATAACAGCCATAAATCGCAATCCCGGGTCGCACCATGTCGTAATGAAACTCTTGTCCCAGCATTGTCCCCGCCGAGTTACAAAGATGTAGTTTTGGTAGAGGAATTCCCAACTTCCCAATTTCAGTAAGCGTTGTTTTAAAGCGCTCATGTTGCAGATGAGTCATGGTCAAATCCACTTCATCGGCCGTCGCAAAGTGGGAATAAATACTGGCGATTTCTAAATTTTCGGAAGTGTGGACAGCCTCGACAAATTCAACAGCTCCTTCCCAGCGGGTTCCTAGCCGTGACATTCCGGTATCAATCTCAAGGTGAACAGGAAGCGTTTTCCCCAGCTTCTTCATTGTTTCTTGAAATAATTTTTGCTGCTCCAAAGTACAAAGGGTTGGCTGCAAATCCCAGTGGGCGATCGCCTCAAGTTCTGCTGCGGTATTTGTCGCTCCCAAAACTAAAATCGGTGCAGTAATCCCCGCTTCCCGAATTTCAATTCCTTCTCCAAGGGTGGCGATCGCCAACCAAGTTGCACCATTTTCTAAAACAGTTTTTGTAACTTCGATGACCCCGTGACCATAGGCATTAGCTTTTACCACTGCTAATAATTCTGTTGTTGGAGCCAGTAAACTTTTTAACGCTCGAATATTGTGAGCAAGAGCTTTATGATCAATTTCGACCCATGCCCGTTGCTGTGCTACGGAATCGGAAAATTTTTGTCTCTCTAACATCGGCGATCGCCCTCCAAGAACACTGAAATTCTAATTAGTGAAGCTTTCTAGGTTATCAGTAGATTTTGAAAGGGTTCAGTATTTTTCCAGCGATAAGTATAAAAGTCTCTTTGATCAACTGAAAAGATACGCCCATGACCTAGATGTTCTGCTAAAATAACCAGCGAAGCATCTGCCAAATCCATTGGTAAATCAGCATATTTTTTCATTAACTCTGCAATTCTTGGGACATGGCTTGCATTGAGGTCAAATATAGTGAATAAGTCTTGATTAATCTGCTCAACAAACTTTATTTGAGTCTGAATATTTTTTCGAGTAAGCAATAAGTAACAGGTTTCTGTAATCACACTCCACGTTGTGATCAAAGGTTCATTATAAGTACGCAAAGATTCAAGAGCTTGATTGTGGTAAGAGTCTCTACGGTCAAGCAATGCTACCCAAAACCCAGTATCAGCGATGATCATATTTATTTGCCCAACCTTCAGCCAACACTTTCTTATACGTTGTAGATAAATCTTCGTCTACGTCAACACAACCAATTAAGCCACTATCAACAAACTCTTGATAAACATTTCGTGTTTGTGATTTATCTGCTGTTTGAGAAAGCTCAGTTTCTGATTTATCTTTTAGCAAATTAACGAGATTAATAATTACTTGTTGAGCATCAGGAGAAAGAGAGGCAATATCCTGTTGCAGTTGTTTTAGATTTATCAGAGTAGGCGTAGGATTAGACATAACTCAAGTTAACATTGCTAACAACTGAATATATCGAAATAATTTAAAGAGAATATCGGGCAATAGAGAGAGTTTTACACAATATGTTTTTCGACAAAGCTAATGATATCGTCAAGTCCTTTCTGGGTTTTTAAATTACTAAAAAGAAATGGTTTACTGCCGCGCATTTTCTTTGCATCTCGATCCATGACATCTAGATCTGCGCCGACTGCCGGAGCCAAATCGATTTTATTAATCACCAGCAAATCTGACTTTGTGATGCCTGGCCCTCCTTTGCGAGGAATTTTGTCCCCTGCTGCCACATCGATCACGTAAATCGTTAGATCCACTAACTCCGGGCTAAAGGTTGCTGCGAGATTATCGCCGCCACTTTCCACAAATAAAATTTTAAGGGGATTGAATTGTTCTTCTAGTTGGGCGATCGCCGACAAATTTAGCGAGGCATCTTCCCGAATCGCGGTGTGGGGACAACCGCCCGTTTCCACGCCCATAATTCTTTCAGCAGGTAACGCCCCCGAACGCGTTAAAAATTGGGCATCTTCTTTGGTGTAAATGTCATTGGTGACCACCGCAATTTGATATTTATCCCGCAAAGCCTTACAAAGCGCATCTAAAAGAGCCGTTTTTCCCGACCCGACAGGTCCCGCAATTCCCACACGTAATGCACTCATAATTTCTCATAGCTCCTGAAACTTCTTTCGTTCATCATAAATTTGGGATTCAGAATTGCAACCCTTTTGTAAAAAAGCTTGCGGTTCAAGGAGAGACTGCTGCCAAAAAATGCTGAATCATTGCTGAATTTCAAAAAACGCCAGTAGCTCTTAGGTTAGCCAGTAAAATGATGGGCGGATTTGTGCACGAGGAAACAGGTTGTGAGTCAGGCTTTAGAGAATGTTCTATTACGTCAAGTGCGGGTGCTCGACCCCGTGGCAACGTTAGATCAGCCCCAAGATGTGTTGTTTCAAGGGGGCAAACTTCGGGCGATCGCCCCACAACTTTCGGACATCCCAGAAGGGGTTGAAGAAATGGAAGCGGAAGATTTAATTTTGGCTCCCGGTCTCGTAGATCTCTATAGCCATTGCAGTGAACCGGGTTATGAATCCCGCGAAACTTTGGCGCAATTGGCACAAGGGGCGATCGCCGGCGGATTTACGCAGGTGGGGATTTTGCCCGATACCAACCCAGCCCTCGACAATATTGGTCAGCTCAACAGTTTTCAGCAGCTCGTTGATAACTTGCCCGACCCAAAACCCAATTTTCACCCTTGGGCTGCCATCACAAAAAAACTTGCAGGGGAAAGCTTAACGGAATTAGGCGAATTGACTCTAGGGAATACCTGCGGTTTCAGCGACGGTCACGCCATCGATAATTGGAATTTATTGCGGCGAACTCTCGAATATTTACGACCCCTTAATCAACCCATTGCCCTCTTCCCAAAAAATCTTGCGCTACAAAATGGCGGCACTGCCCGCTACGGTAAAGCGAGTGTGGCCTATGGTTTGATTGAAGAATTAGTTTCCGTCGAAACCACGGCGATCGCCGCCATTTGTGAGCTTGTTGCCGAACTAAAAACCCCGGTTCATTTGATGCGTATTTCCACTGCGCGGGGTGTAGAACTCATTGCCGACGCAAAAAAACGCGGTTTGCCCATCACTGCTAGCGTCTCGTGGATGCATTTACTCTGGAACACCAAAGCCCTCAGCACCTACGATCCCAACCTAAAGTTTGACCCACCCCTCGGTAATCCCAGCGATCAAGAAGTCCTAATCGAAGCCGTTAAAACTGGGATTATTGAGGCGATCGCCATCGATCACCAACCCTATCTCTACGAAGAAAAAACCGTCAGTTTTGCCGAAGCCCCTTCCGGAGTCATTGGTTTAGAACTCGCCCTACCAATCCTCTGGCAAAATTTTGTCGTCTCCGAAGATTGGTCGCCTCTCCAACTCTGGCAAGCCCTCAGCACCAACCCCCAGAAATGTTTAGGAAAAGAAGTGAAGGCGATCGCCCCCGAACACCCGCAACCATTAATCCTGTTCGATCCAAGTAAAACTTGGCAGGTCAATCACAAAAATCTGCATTGCCCCCAAACAAATACCCCATGGTGGAATCGCTCCCTATCCGGCAAAGTTACTCAATCCTTCCTTACTTAAATAAAAACGGCTTCGCAAAGCATGACCTCCACAAAACCGCTCCAATTATTGATTCAAAAAATCGATGTAGGGTCGTTTCGCAAAACGCCTCGACCCTAAAAAACAAGACCTAAAAAATTAGTACTTATAGCTATCAGTCTTGAAAGGCCCCTCTACAGATACATGGATGTAGTCCGCTTGGGCAGGAGTGAGCTGCGTAACCACACCACCAAAACCTTCAACCATATAGCGCGCCACTTCCTCATCAAGATGCTTAGGCAGAACTTCAACAGTAATGGCGCGATCTTCAGGATTTTGCTCCGCAAACTTACGCTCAAACAAGAACATTTGAGCCAAAACTTGGTTTGCAAAAGAACCATCCATGATGCGAGAAGGGTGGCCAGTAGCGTTACCGAGATTCACCAAACGGCCTTCAGACAATAGCAGTAAAAAGTCTTGGGGATCATCACTACGGTAGACCTTATGGACTTGGGGCTTAACCTCTTCCCACTGCCAGTGCTCACGCATATAAGCAGTGTCAATCTCATTGTCAAAGTGACCAATGTTGCAAACCACAGCACTAGGCTTAAGGGCTTTCAACATATTGGCATCACAAACATTGAAGTTACCAGTGGCAGTGACCAACAAATCAGTTTTCGCCAAAAGGTCTTTATCAACACTCTCAGCGCCGTTATTAACGCCATTAATGAAGGGAGAAACCACTTCAAAGCCATCCATGCAAGCCTGCATTGCGCAGATAGGATCAACTTCAGCAACCTTAACGATCATCCCTTCTTGGCGGAGGGAAGCGGCGGAACCTTTACCCACGTCACCGTAGCCGATTACAAGAGCTTTTTTCCCTGCCATAAGGTGGTCAGTACCTCGCTTGATCGCATCGTTAAGGCTATGGCGACAACCGTACTTGTTGTCATTTTTTGTCTTAGTTACTGCGTCATTGACGTTAATGGCGGGAATTTTGAGCTCACCCTTTTCGAGCATTTCATAGAGACGGTGCACACCGGTGGTGGTTTCTTCCGTCACACCATGGATCTTGGTGAGCATTTCGGGATAGGTTTCGTGGATGTAGCCTGTGAGGTCTCCGCCATCATCTAAAATCATGTTGGCATCCCATAGTTCGCCGGACGCGGTACGACAGGTTTGCTCGATGCACCACATATATTCTTCTTCGGTTTCACCTTTCCAGGCAAAGACGGGTACGCCAGATTCGGCGATCGCCGCAGCGGCATGGTCTTGGGTAGAGAAAATATTACAAGAAGACCACCGGACTTCTGCGCCCAGTTCAATGAGAGTTTCAATTAGCACAGCAGTCTGAATGGTCATATGAATACAACCAATAATCTTTGCACCAGCCAAAGGCTTACTATTACTGTACTTCTTACGAATAGTCATCAGAGCTGGCATTTCACCTTCGGCGATCGCAATCTCCTTGCGTCCCCAACTCGCGAGGCTAATATCAGCGACCTTATAGTCACGGGTGAGTGTTGATGTGCTCATAAATCTACTATCCAGTTAATGTCCAAAAGAGGGTTGATCAAATAAAAGTTTAACCTTAAGACAGTTGGCTTTGCCCAGTTTTACCGACTAAATGTGTTTATACATCGCTAAAGTGGAACATAGAAGCGAGGAATTTAGAAAAAATGTTTGATTGGCTCAATCCGTTATTCGGTAAAAGTGCAGAAGGCATCAACGCAAAGGTCGAAATTTATACCTGGCAAACCTGTCCATACTGCATTGCCGCAAAACTTTTATTATTTTTTAAAGGCGTTCATTTCACAGAATACAAAATTGACAGGAACGCCCAGGCCCGCGACAAGATGGCAGACCGCTCTAACGGCAAACGTTCTGTCCCGCAGATTTTTATTAACAATAATCATATTGGTGGCTGCACCGATTTGTTTGAACTGGACAAACAGGGAGAATTATCGACACTTCTAGCCCAATGATTTCCCAAGCAGAATATGACCGCCATCTCTATTGGATGAATAAGGCGATCGCCCTTGCCAAAATTGCCGGAAAATCCGGGGAAATCCCAGTGGGAGCAGTAATCATTGACAACAAAAATCAACCTATCGCCCAAAGCGCCAACCGCAAAGAAAAAAACCACGACCCCACAGCCCACGCAGAAATTTTAGCAATCCGTGCCGCTGCCCAACACCACCAAAATTGGCACTTAAACAACTGCACCCTTTACGTCACCCTTGAGCCCTGCCCCATGTGCGCTGGTGCCATTCTCCATGCTCGCCTAAAAACCGTTGTTTACGGCACAGACGATCCCAAAACAGGAGTTTTACGTAGCGTCGCCAATTTCCCAGATGCAACCTTCTCAAATCACCGCCCCGAAATCATCGGCGGGATCGCCTCATCCGACTGCCGTCAACTTCTCCAGACCTGGTTTATGAAGACTCGACAAAGTTGCAGCAACATACAGCACAAATGGGTAACTTAGAGTTATATCAGACTTCTGTCTCAACACTGCTCTTCTGAGGTTACCAGTATGGTTCAAGCAACAACAGCTCCCACAATCAAGCAAGAAGGCGATCGCCTCACCATCAAAGCCCCCATTTCCGACACCCGCCCGTGGGGAACATTTACCGTACTCGACGAAGGCCCCGGCTACAAAATCAAACGCATTGAAGTTAACCCCGGTCACCGCCTTAGCCTGCAAATGCACCACCACCGCAGTGAACACTGGATTGTCGTCTGCGGCACAGCCCATGTCGAATGTGGCGACAAAACCGAACTTCTAACCCCAAACCAGTCCACCTACGTTCCCGCCTGCACCACCCATCGCCTAGAAAATCCCGGCGTTGTCCCCCTTGTCCTGATCGAAGTCCAAAACGGCGAATACCTTGGTGAAGATGATATTATTCGTTTCCAGGATGACTATTCTCGCAAGTAGTTTAGAGATTTATTAATCCAAAATATGATTCAAATTACACCCACCGCCGCCCAAGAGATCAAACGTATCCAGCGTAGCCGCAATGCCACCAATAGCTACCTACGCCTTGGACTCACCAAAGGTGGGTGTCTCGATTTTATCTATCAATTTTCCCTAGAAAAAACACCCAAAGAAGACGATCAACAATACAACAGCCGCAACATTAAAATCCTCGTGAGTGACTCAGACAAAGAACAACTGCAAAACATCAGCCTCGACTTTTCCGAAGACCTAATGGGTGGCGGCTTCCGCTTCACAAATCCCAACGCCTCAAAGATTTGCAACTGCGGACAATCTTTTCAAGAAGAAACTTGACATAACAGATTCAAACTCAATATGATGGTTATTTGTCAATGCTAATGACCTACGATCATCGCGCACGTAGGGCAAATATTTATGCCAACTATCCAACAACTTATTCGTTCAGAGCGGTATAAGCTTAAAAAGAAAACAAAGTCTCCCGCATTGAAGCAGTGCCCCCAGCGTCGAGGTGTCTGCACACGCGTTTACACAACCACTCCAAAAAAGCCGAACTCCGCACTCCGTAAGGTTGCCCGTGTTCGCCTAACTTCTGGATTTGAAGTAACCGCATATATCCCTGGCATCGGTCACAACCTCCAAGAACACTCTGTTGTTTTAATTCGTGGTGGTCGTGTCAAAGACCTTCCGGGTGTCCGTTACCACATTGTTCGCGGTACCCTCGATGCAACCGGTGTGAAAGATCGCCGCCAAAGCCGTTCTAAGTACGGAGCAAAGCGTCCGAAGGAATAATTTCCGACAGACTAGTTTTTTTGATATTTGATATGTTTTACCAGTTCGTCGGCAAAGAGTTGCACTTGCCTCGGCTGAAATCTATCAATTAATTTATCTATTAGCTTTTATTTTCCGAATTTTGGAAATGGCAAAGTTATTCTAAGTCTTAAAATCAAGCATTCCAAATCTCACGGTATCAGAGGAATGTTTGACCTATAAAAAAGTTGCTGCCCTCAGTTTGCTCAGTAGCAAACAACAACTTTCGTAAAAACTTATTACCTTTGAGTTCCTAAAATCATATGTCTCGTCGTTCAGTCACAAAAAAGCGCGAAGTTCCCCCAGATGCCGTATATAACAACCGACTCCTTAGCATGACCATTCGTCGTGTGATGAGTAGTGGCAAAAAATCCTTGGCAGCACGGATTGTTTACGATGCCCTAGACATCATTAAAGAAAGAACCGGCAGTGACCCCATCGAAGTTTTTGAAGAAGCCATTCGCAATCTCACACCTCTCGTCGAAGTAAAAGCACGTCGTGTTGGTGGTGCAACCTATCAAGTGCCCATGGAAGTTCGCCAAGGACGTGGTACAGCCCTTGCTCTGCGTTGGTTAATTGGCTACGCCCGTCAACGCTCCGGCAAAACCATGGCGATGAAGCTGGCAAATGAGCTGATGGATGCAGCGAATGAGACCGGTGGGGCTATCAAAAAGCGTGAAGACACTCACCGCATGGCAGAAGCAAATAAGGCATTTGCTCATTACCGCTACTAAGTCAATGGTGTCATGAGTTTTTGCTAAGGGGCAGATTGGTTTAGTCACATTTATCGAAAGCAATAGTTTTGATAAGTTAGCCTCAGCCAACTTTCTCTTGGCAAAAATCACGAACTTCAATATAATAGTAAGCCGCCATTGCAAAGAAATATTAAGACAAACAAGTAAATCAACTATTCACTATTGTGATGTTTTTTTACTCTGTCCGAAATTATTTTCGGTTTAGGAAATAAATATGTCTCGTAGCATTGCCCTAGAAAAAATCCGTAATATCGGTATTGCCGCTCATATTGACGCGGGAAAAACGACGACAACTGAAAGAATTTTGTTCTACTCCGGTATTGTTCATAAGCTCGGGGAAGTTCATGATGGCAATGCTGTAACTGATTGGATGGAGCAGGAAAGAGAGCGTGGTATCACGATTACAGCGGCCGCAATTAGCACTAGCTGGCGTGACCACAAAGTAAATATTATTGACACTCCGGGTCACGTTGATTTCACCATTGAAGTTGAGCGCTCAATGCGAGTGCTTGATGGTGTGATTGCTGTTTTTTGTTCTGTTGGTGGTGTTCAGCCTCAATCAGAAACGGTTTGGCGTCAAGCGGATAGGTATCGAGTACCTCGTATTGCATTCGTCAACAAGATGGATCGTACGGGAGCTAATTTTTTTAAGGTCTACGAGCAAATCAAGAATCGCCTTAAGGCAAATGCAGTGCCGATTCAGCTACCGATTGGAGCTGAGGCTGACTTTGAGGGGATTGTTGATCTCGTCAAGATGGAAGCGTCTATTTACAAAGATGATATTGGTCAAGAAATAGAGGTTGTGCCCATCCCGGAATCTTTACAGGAGCAGGCTGAAGAGTATCGGGCTTTATTAATTGAGGCGATCGCCGAATCTAACGAGACACTTCTAGAGAAATATTTAGAGGGTGAAGAGTTTACCGAGGCTGAAATTATGGCCGCCCTCCGCGCAGGGACGATTAACGGCTCAATTATGCCGTTGTTATGTGGTTCTGCCTTCAAAAATAAAGGTGTTCAATTATTACTTGATGCGGTAGTTGATTATTTACCTTCTCCCTTAGAAGTTCCAGCTATTACAGGGGAGCTTCCAGATGGAACAGAAGGCGATCGCCCAGCCAGCGATGAAGAGCCATTTGCCGCACTAGCCTTCAAAATTGCCTCTGATCCCTATGGTCGACTAACCTTTATTCGGGTTTATTCCGGTGTTATCGAGAAAGGTAGCTATATCTATAACTCTACAAAAGATAAAAAAGAGCGTATTTCTCGACTGATTGTTCTCAAGTCCAATGAACGCATCGAAGTAGATGCCCTACGGGCTGGAGACCTAGGCGCAGTAATTGGTATGCGGGATACAACAACAGGAGATACCCTCTGTGACGCAAGCGAACCGATTATCCTCGAATCGCTTTATATTCCAGAGCCAGTGATCTCCGTTGCAGTGGAGCCCAAGACCAAGCAAGACATGGAGAAACTATCAAAAGCTCTCCAGTCACTGTCAGACGAAGACCCGACTTTTCGTGTCAGCGTCGACCCAGAGACCAATCAAACCGTGATTGCAGGGATGGGAGAACTTCACCTCGAAATCCTTGTTGATCGGATGCTTCGCGAATTTAAAGTCGAAGCAGACGTTGGTCAACCTCAAGTTGCTTACCGAGAGACAATTCGCCAACCAGCCAAAGCGGAAGGTAAATTTATCCGCCAAAGCGGTGGGAAAGGTCAATATGGTCACGTCGTCATCAACGTTAAACCCGGTGATGAGGGCACGGGCTTTGAGTTTGAATCAAAAATTGTCGGTGGTACGATTCCGCGAGAATATATTCCTTCTGTCGAACAAGGCATGAAAGAAGCTTGTGAATCTGGTATCATCGCAGGCTACCCTATGATCGATCTCAAAGCCACCTTGCTAGATGGCTCATTTCATGACGTGGACTCTTCAGAAATGGCATTTAAGATTGCAGCCTCTATTGCGATCCGTAATGCTGTTGACCAAGCGTCCCCAGTAGTGTTAGAACCCATTATGCAAGTTGAGGTTGAAGTACCTGAGGATTTCCTTGGGGAGATCATGGGTGACCTCAATGCCCGACGGGGTAACATCCAAGGCATGAATTCCGACGATGGTATCGCCAAAGTATCCGCTAAAGTTCCATTAGCTGAAATGTTTGGTTATGCCACAGATATTCGCTCTAAAACCCAAGGACGTGGTATCTTCTCGATGGAATTTAGCAATTACGATGAAGTGCCTCGCCACGTGGCTGAAGCCATCATCGCCAAAAACAAAGGGAACGCACACTTTTAACGATTAAGGAAAAACAAAACACATGGCACGCGAAAAGTTTGAAAGAAACAAACCCCACGCCAATATTGGTACTGTTGGTCACGTTGACCATGGTAAAACAACACTAACTGCAGCGATCACTATGGCTTTGGCGGCTCAAGGTGGTGCTAAAGCACAAAATTACGAAGATATTGATGCAGCCCCTGAAGAAAAGGCGCGTGGTATCACAATCAACACTGCTCACGTTGAGTATGAAACTGCAGATCGTCACTATGCTCACGTTGACTGCCCTGGTCACGCTGACTATGTCAAGAACATGATTACTGGCGCAGCTCAAATGGACGGCGGTATTCTGGTTGTATCCGCTGCTGACGGTCCTATGCCCCAGACTCGTGAGCACATTCTCCTTGCAAAGCAGGTTGGTGTTCCTAGCTTGGTTGTTTTCCTTAACAAAGAAGACCAAGTAGATGATGAAGAGCTTCTCGAGCTTGTTGAGCTTGAAGTTCGCGAACTTCTTGATGAATATGATTTTCCTGGCGACGATATTCCTATTACTACTGGTTCTGCCCTCAAGGCTGTTGAAGCCCTTGTTGCTAATCCAGCTATTAAAGAAGGGGAAGATCCTTGGGTTGACAAGATTCTTGCTCTCATGAAGAGTGTCGATGAATATATGCCTCTTCCTGAGCGTGATGTTGATAAGCCTTTCTTGATGGCTGTAGAGGACGTTTTCTCGATCACTGGTCGTGGTACTGTGGCCACTGGTCGTATTGAGCGTGGAACAGTCAAGGTTGGTGAAACCATTGAAATTGTTGGTATTAAAGACACTCGCAGCACTACCGTAACGGGTGTTGAGATGTTCCAGAAGAGTCTCGATCAGGGTATGGCTGGTGACAACGTTGGTGTACTTCTTCGTGGTATCCAGAAGGAAGATATTGAGCGTGGCATGGTTCTTTCTAAGCCCGGCTCTATCACTCCTCACACAAACTTTGAAGCTGAAGTTTATGTACTCACTAAGGAAGAAGGTGGTCGTCACACTCCTTTCTTCCCTAACTATCGTCCTCAGTTTTATGTCCGTACAACTGATGTAACTGGTATCATCACTGACTTCACTGCTGATGATGGTTCTGCGGCTGAAATGGTGATGCCCGGCGATCGCATCAAGATGACGGTTGAACTCATTAACCCTGTTGCGATTGAGCAAGGCATGCGTTTTGCGATTCGTGAAGGCGGTCGTACTATTGGTGCTGGAACTGTTTCCAAGATCATTAAATAGTAACGTTAGCTAACCCTGGGAGTAGGTATAGGCTTATCAACCTACTCCTTAATTTCTTTTATATAAGCCCGGGGGATTGCTTTTTACGAGAGCGCCCCAAAATTTGTACTTTGAAAAATCAAAAAAATGGCTACTTTACAACAGCAGAAAATTCGGATCCGTTTGAAAGCATTTGATCGCCGCTTACTAGATACCTCCTGTGAAAAGATTGTTGATACTGCTAATCGCACTAACGCTACAGCGATTGGTCCTATTCCCCTCCCCACAAAGCGTAAGATTTATTGTGTGCTCCGTTCTCCCCACGTAGACAAGGATTCTCGTGAGCATTTTGAGACTCGTACTCACCGCCGCATTATTGATATTTATCAGCCTTCTTCTAAGACGATTGATGCTTTGATGAAGCTTGATCTACCTGCTGGTGTTGATATTGAGGTCAAACTCTAGATAGTTTGATTTTCTCAGTTTTAGTGAGGTGATTGTAAACTCCCGAATTAGTTTAAAACTAACGGGGGTTTTGTTGGTTTCGCTTAAGTTTTGCATATCCGTTAGAGTATATATAGATTCTGATTCTGTTTCCACTAATGACTCCATCATCCGTCGCTGTTCGAGAATTACCTCTATTTCCCCTACCGGAAGTGGTTTTATTTCCTTCTCGACCTTTGCCACTTCATGTGTTCGAGTTTCGCTATCGCATTATGATGAACACGATTCTTGAGCATGATCGCCGCTTTGGTGTGTTGATGGTGGATCCGGTTGATGGCAGCATCGCTAATGTCGGCTGTTGTGCGGAAATTGTTCATTGTGAGAAGTTGCCGGATGGCAGGATGAAAATGCTCACGATTGGTCAACAGCGTTTTCGGGTTTTGGATTATGTGCGTGAAAAGCCTTACCGGGTAGGTTTGGTGGAATGGATTGAGGATGATCCGATGAGTGGTAATTTATCGACCCTCGCGGTGGATGCTAAGCAGATTTTAATGGATGTCGTGAGTCTGTCGGCAAAGCTAGCAGATCAGCCTCTAGAGTTGCCTGATGAATTACCTGATTTGCCACGGGAGCTTTCTTATTGGATTGCGGGGAGTTTGTATGGTGTCGCTGAGGAGCAGCAGGCTTTGCTAGAGCTCCAGAATACTCAGGAGCGTTTACGCCGAGAGGTGGATATTTTAACTTCAACGCGTAATCACTTGGCGGCACGCACAGCTCTTAAGGATGTTTTTAAATAAATAGGAATGGGTTGATTCGTCGTTCTTTTATGTTTTATCAAATCACTCACTCGGATTGGAGTCAGGGCTAGTGATGGATTCGGAAAATGTAGAAGGGTCTATGGCTTGGTCTGCTGAGGATTTGGATGCGGCGATCGCCGATTTTACGGAAATCCAAGCGGATATCAACTATCACGATGCCCAAGAAACTCTCAAACACCTTCTTCAGAATCTCGATCTAACGGAGCGGGAACAGTATGGGCTACAGCACGAAATCCAGCAATTGGGCTTGATGTTTAATAAGCTGGAACATTCTGTGTTGCAAATTGCGGCTTTTGGTTTGGTTGGGCGGGGTAAATCATCGGTTTTAAATGCATTGCTGGGGGAGTCTGTTTTTCGGACTGGGGCATTGCATGGTGTCACAACGGATATTGAGCAGGCGGTTTGGCAAACAAGGGAAGAAATTGTCGGGGATAGTCATGTTCAGCGGGCTTCCACGGGCGATCGCCACCATAGTCATTTAGAGTTGGTAGATACGCCGGGCATTGATGAAGTGAATGGGGAAACCCGTGAGCAGTTGGCAAAAATGGTAGCTCAGCAAATGGATCTGATTCTGTTTGTGATTGCGGGGGATATGAGTCGCGTAGAATTTGAGGCTCTATCCCAGCTGCGGGAAGTGGGTAAGCCGATGCTTCTTGTGTTTAACAAAGTTGACCAATATCCTGAGGCGGATCGCGAGCTTATTTATGAAACTATCTGCGATCGCCGGGTGAAGGAAATTTTGTCACCGGATGAGATTGTTATGGTGGCAGCTTCTCCTTTGGTAGCTAAGGTTTCGGTGGATGAATCAGGCAAGCGTAGCGTTGTGCGTGAGCGAGGCAAACCCAATGTTGTTGATTTAAAGCTTAAAATTTTGGAGATTTTAGAGCGGGAGGGGAAAGCTTTATTAGCGCTCAATTCAATGCTCTACGTGAATGTGACTAATAAAAAATTGCGACAACGCAAGCAGCTACTACGGGAAACGGCCGGCGATCGCCTGATTGAAAAAGCCATGGTCACTAAAGCGGCAGCGGTAGCGTTAAATCCTGTCACGGTCGTGGATGTTTTTAGTGGGGCAATTGTTGATGTCGCGTTAATTATTCGACTGTCCCAGCTCTATGGTTTAAATCTTGGCCACACTGAGGCGATCGCCCTACTGCAGAAAATTGCGCTCAGTATGGGAGGGATGACCGCTGGTGAATTTATCGCGAACTTGGGTTTAAGCTCCCTCAAGGGAATGCTGGGGTTTTCTGTGCCCGCAACAGGAGGCTTGGCTCTCGCACCTTATGTTTCAGTGGCGGTAACCCAAGGGGCGATCGCCGGACTGTCAACCAAAATTATTGGCGAAGCAACAAAAACCTATCTGACCACAGGGGGATCGTGGGGAAACAACGATCCCAAATTAATTGTCAGAAAAATAATCGATTCGCTGGATCGAGATTCGATTTTGTATCGCCTCAAGCATGATTTAACTGCTAAATTACGGTCTTGAAAAATAGCGTAAAACCAGATCTTCAACTTCTTCTACTGCGTTGCGATAAAAATTAATGTCTAGCCACAGAAGTTGAAGATCTCAGGACTAAGCAATAGCTCGCAAAATTTCTTGGGAAATAGTAGGTAAAATATCGCGATTTTTAGCATGCTCTTCCCCTTCGGTAAAGACAATCAAAAGATACGGAGATTTGTTTGGTACTTCAATATAAGCAGCATCATGGCGCACACGACTCGTCCAACCCGCCTTGGACCAGAGTTGACTGCCTTCCGGTAATGCTTCACCTAAAAATCCGGTTACTTGATTTTCGTCTTCATCAATAGCGGCAAGACTTTGAGGATTAATGCTGCGGCTCAACAAATTGACCATCGCCTGACAACGTTCACTAGAAACCGCAACGCCACCCATGACTGCATGGAATAGCCGGGCGATCGCCTTAGTGGTGAGCATATTGCGATTTTCGTAGTTTGCCCCCAGAAATTGCCGTTCCCGCCCGTAGGGGCCATCTCCCCAAGGTTTTTGATTAATATTCGTCGGCGCAAGTTCTTCCCAACCCAGATTTTGGTAAAAGCGATTAACAATATTCCGTTGGTAGCTCCAAGTTTTAAAAGGTTCCGGCGGCAATTCAGGGCCACTACTTGTACCGCTGAGGGTATCAACAATGTAGCTTGTGGCATCATTACTCGACTCAACAATCATGTCGTGGATTGCCCGCTGCAACTCCGCCGAATCCTGAACCATATTGCCTTCAAGCCATTCGTGGATCGCGACCAAATAAAATAGTTTAATGACGCTGGCGGGGTAAATTCGTTCATCGCCACGATAGCTAAAACCCCGCACTGGATGTTGCCAAAACGCTTCTGGGGACAAGGCTCCACCGGTATTCACAATCACAGGCTCATCGTAGACAATCCAAGTGAGGGCAAGCTGATCAGTTCTGAGGCTCGGAAATTTCTGCCAAGTATTTTGCAAAATTTGCTTTCCCAACTGCTCGAGGCGATCGCTACTTTGATAGAAGGCCAAAACTAAACTCCTAGGATTGTGAATGATAGAATTTTGGCATATTTTTACAGGTTGGAAGAGTCAGCGTGACAGAAGCTTGGCAAATCGTTAACGATTTTTGGTTTGGGAAATCAGATAGTGAAATTTACGGCACTTCCCGTAAAGAATGGTTCATCAAAAATCCGGCATTTGACGACCAAGTTCGTGAGACTCTGGATGTTTTTTATCAACAAGCAAAAAGCGGCACGTTAGATGATTGGCGAAAATTCCCCCTTGGTTGCGTGGCGTTAATGGTGTTGTTGGATCAAGTGCCCCGTAATTTATTTCGGGGCAGCCCCCAAGCCTTTGCCACCGACGAAAAAGCGTTAGAAATTGCAAAGCAGGCGATCGCCGCAAATTTCGACAAAGAACTATTAGTAGTACAGCGATTATTTTTGTATTTGCCCTTTGAACATAGCGAAAATATAGAAGAGCAACGGCGATCGCTGGAGTTGTTTGCGCAGCTTAAAGACAATCCGATCAGCGAAAGTTATATTGACTACGCCCAAAAACATTTTGATGTGATTGAGCAATTTGGCAGATTTCCCCACCGCAACAAAATTTTGGAGCGCGAAAGTACCGCCGCCGAATTAGAATTTCTGAGTCAACCCGGTTCTTCCTTCTGATCAAAGAGAATTTTTCCGGCATAATAACGTAGCAATCTTTTGGGCAAATAATGGACAAGTTTGAACTTTGCGAGCAAGATATCAGCGCAGAACTCCTCGAACGCTATCTCAAATCTGAGGCGATCGCCGTCGATACCGAAACCATGGGACTAAATCCCCACCGCGATCGCCTTTGTTTAGTTCAACTTTGTGATGACGACGATTACGTTAGTGCCATTCGCATTAGCCGTGGACAAACAGCAGCCCCCAATCTAAAAACCTTGATGGAAGCAGAAAATATTACTAAAGTTTTTCATTTCGGTCGCTTTGACATTGCCCAGCTTGACCATGCCCTCGACATTAAAACCAATCCTTTTTTCTGCACAAAAATTGCCAGCAAATTAGCCCGTACCTATACCTCTAGCCACGGCTTGAAGTCCCTCGTTAAGGAATTAATGGGCATCGAGCTAGACAAATCTGCCCAAAGCTCTGACTGGGGTAATGTCGCAGCCCTCAGTGCCGAACAGCTTAGCTATGCATCAAATGACGTGCGCTACTTGATCCCGATGATGCATAAGCTCACCGCCATGCTCAAACGCGAAGAACGCTGGTATCTCATGGAAGAATGTCTCCAATGTTTACCAACGTTCGTTAAGCTCGATCTTGCTTTTTATGGCAATGTCTTTGAGCACTGATTTTTGTTTTAATAAATTATTATTAAGCGGCGAAATTAATTTGCTGCTTCCACCGCTTCTTCCGTGGACTTTGGTGGCTCAATGATGCGACGAATTTCAGAATAAAAGCTCGTCTGCAACACACCGACTTGACTGGTGATGATATTAGTACGCATTCTGAGATTTTCACTTCCAAACCATTGCCGTTCAACGATTTCTTTATCGCCTTCTTGCAGCGTAATAATCAAAATTCCGTCATCTCCGAGCACACAGGAACCACTCGATAAAGACTGACTTAAGGCAAAAGCTTTTGCTTCTTGGGGTTTCTCAGGATCAAGAATAAAAGCCATTAAAGAATTTCCCTGAACCTTCGGTTTTGTCCAGTCAACGGATGTATCCCAACTGCTCTGGAGCACAAGCCAATTTTCGTCGGGCTGTTCACCAATAGCTGTGGCAATACGCTGCACTTCTGGATGACCATTGTCCAATAATGTAAAGGACAGATTTGCTTTGCCATTATCAGGGTCAGGGTTATTCGCTTGGTAGAAAGTGCGTTGGGCAAACCAGTCACCCGCGCTCTGATGGACAAATGCCTTGATATCCATAGGTTAATTTCGTCTTTATCACCGGAAAATCTTAGATTCGTACCATCATAGCGGAGAGGGTTATGCCTTACAAACTGTCTTAATCCCAGATGAGATCGTCGTTGCGGGCAGTTTGGGAACTACGGTAATCGTAGGGTTGCAGGGCGAGGCGATCGCTCAAAATAATGTCAAGATCGCGGTCAGGATCAATGGCAATCACTTCGGCTTCTTCGCTACCTAAAGCCCAGCCACCGAGGGCTCCGAGACCACCGCCGAGAAGAATTGTGCTCAAGTCAATTTTGCGATCGCCGGTAACACCACCGAGAATTACCGCAGCACCAGCACCAATCAATGCGCCTTCAAGAATATCTGTGCCATCAGCGCCTTCTTTGACGACCTCTGTGCGAGTAATAACACGAGATTCACCGTAAATTGTTTGGGTATCATTGTCCGAAAAAACGATATTGCGGGCGACAAATTGCGAACCGCCACTATCGACAGGCTCAATGCGCCCTTCGATTTCTGTGCCGTAGGGAATTAAAACCTGTCCGTAGCGATCCTTCAGATTCGCCGCGACTTCCACGGTTAAATCCATCGTTTCGTCGGGAGCGACAAAGATTTTCTCAGCCTCAGGAACCATGACGGGAATTTCAGCGCCAGCAGCGATATTCACCGTGCGATTGCGATTTTGATTGGCATTCTGGCTAGAACTGGAACGCTGATTTTTAAACAGTTGTGCCTGGGCGGCATTCATTGAAATAAAGGGGGCGATCGCCGAACTGACAAATAATGTCCCCAAAAGGGCGATCGCTCCGGATTTACGAGAGTGAGAAGCGGAGAAAGACATAACAAATGTAGTCCTCATGTTGTGTCTGTTGTGCTCTTTGAGACGCGCCATCCGGTAAATTGTTTCCCCCTCGACAGAATGTAGCTCGTTATAATCTTAAGCATTACTCATAGTGAGCATGACAGCATAGCCGGATGTTTGGACAGTTTCAGCACAGCAATATTCGTTTTGAAGTCAAAGCTTCCAGCAAAACGATTCAAAAAAGTTTGACTCAGCCTGAGCAGCTAAAAAAATGGCTGTGGATGCAGCGTTTCGAAAATTTACCGGAACAACTGACCCCTCAATCAGAATTCACAACTTATATCGGTGCAGTTCCCGTAAAACATCGCGTCGACGAGATCAACGAGCATGGTGTGCGCTTCATCTTGAGTAAAGGAATCGATGGCTTTCATGAATGGTCATGGGATGACGGCTGGCTCCAGTCCCGCCTCGAAGGTGTTTCTCTGCTACCTTTAAATCTTGGTCAGACTGTGGCATTACTAAGTCTGCGCCATTTTGTTGAATCACAGGAATCGGAGTAATCCTAGATAGAGCTAGGACAAAATCATTATGGAACGGGGTTTACTTTGGCTACCTTTGCTGGCAACTTTTATTGGTCTGGCTTGGGCAGGCTCGGCTGAATACAAAAAACTAGAAGCCTACAAAGTTTGGGCTGATAATTTTGATCAAGCCAAATACGATTTATATTCTGTTATCGGTTATCGCAATGGTCAGATCACTTGGGGCAAAGCCACCCGCAAAGGCATTATTAATCTCCAAACTGTGGCGATCGCCGACCTATCCGATGTCAGCCTAGACATTGACGGCCAAACCTTTGCCGATATCGATCCTGAAAACTTAGACAATTTACCAAGCAAAGGCAAAGCCGCCCTTAGCCTTAATTACAAAACCGACAAAGACAGCACTAAAATTCCCTTTACCCAAACTGACCTTGCCGCAAAATGGGTAAATTATCTCCAAAAATTTGTAGCCCTTGGCATTTAGCTTTTCGGCTTTTTATCAATACGAATCCTGACTGATTCAGCGTGGGAAGCCAAACCCTCAGCTTTTGCTAACGATTGAATTGCGTCGCCAACATTTCTTAGTGCCTTTTCCGAATACTGAATGATACTAGAGTGCTTCATGAAGGTCTCCACCCCAAGAGCAGACGCGTAACGAGCAGCACCAGCCGTCGGTAATGTGTGGTTTGGCCCAGCCAAATAATCTCCCACCGCTTCAGGCGTAGAGTGACCAAGGAAAATCGCCCCCGCGTGGCGAATCTGAGGCAACAAGTCCCAAGGATCATCAATCTCTAGCTCGAGGTGCTCCGGCGCAAAAAGATTCGATAATTCGGCCGCATCTTTCAGAGAATCAACAATCACCACAACGCCATAGTGGGCGATCGCCTTTTCCGTCAGCTCTTGACGGGGATGCCCCTGGAGTTGCTTTAAAACTTGGGATTGGACAGCTTCGCCAAAAGTCTTACTCGGCGTTAACAAAATCGCGGCAGCAAGGGGATCGTGCTCCGCTTGGGCTAATAAATCAGCCGCTACATGGGCTGGGTCAGCACTCTCATCTGCAATCACCAAAACTTCAGAAGGTCCAGCCAAAGAGTCAATACCCACTCGACCATAAACCATTTTCTTGGCGAGGGTCACATAAATATTCCCTGGCCCAGTGATTACATCTACCGCCGGAATTGTTTCGGTTCCGTAGGCTAGCGCGGCGATCGCCTGAGCACCACCAACTCGATATATCTCTTCAATACCCGCTTCCTGAGCCGCCACCAAAACCGCCGGATTAATCTTCTGAGCATCCCCAGTGGGAGTCACCATCACAATGCGAGGGACACCAGCCACCTTTGCAGGAATCGCATTCATCAAAACAGTACTAGGATAAGACGCTCGTCCCCCCGGCACATACAAGCCCGCTCGATCCACAGGCGTATAACGTTTCCCCAATACAACATCATACTCACCAAATTGCACCCAAGATTTCGGCACACGCTGACGGTGAAACGCCTCAATTTGCTTACTCGCTAACCGAATTGCCTGCAGCAGAGATTGATCGATCTGCTGGTACGCCGCATCCAGCTCTGCCGCAGAAACACGCAACTGTGCTGCCGTGATCTCTTGGCGGTCAAATTTTTTTGTAAAGGCTAATACAGCCTGATCCCCCGACTCCTTTACCGCACTGACAATCTCCTTGACTGCCGCCTCCTGCTCCAATGCCACATCATGGGATGTGCGGTTAGCTATCCGTAATAATTCGTCTTTCGCTTCAGATTGCTGATAAAGGATACGCAGCATAGAAAAATAATATTTGTCGAATGGGTATTTTTTCAGATCTGCCCTTATTCTACTGAATTTAATTCCCCGTTGGTATGGCTCAGGGTGTTTGCTTTTCCCTTTTATGCTAAAATCACACTCCGGAATATCTATCCTAAATTTTTTATTTCTTTGGCGATCGCCCCACATTGTAGACCGTTATTTGCTACAATAATCTCTTTGATCGTCCATATCTACCTGTTCACCTAAAAATAATTCAGACAACCGTGGCTAATATTAAGTCTGCTCTTAAACGAATTCAGATTGCTGAGCGCAATCGCCTACGCAATAAATCCTACAAATCCGCTGTCAAAACCCTCACCAAGAAGTCATTTCAAGCAATTGAGGCTTGTGCCGCTGAGACTTCCGATGCCACCAAAGCAGAAGCTCAGAAATGTATTTCTGAAACCTACAGCAAAATTGACAAAGCTGTAAAAAGAGGCGTGTATCACCGCAATACAGGCGCTCGCAAAAAAGCTCGTTTAGCAAAGGAATTTAAGCAAGCCGTCACCGCATAATCTGTCGCTTCAGAGTTCCAGTTTCGTTGCCTCCGGCATCCATTCGATAATTTTGAGGAGCTATTTGGCATTAGATGCAACTTGTTGATACTCATGTTCACATTAACTTCGACGTTTTTCAAAACGACATTGAGTCAGTCGCTCAACGGTGGCGTGCAGCCAATGTAGCCCATCTTGTTCACTCCTGTGTCGAGCCATCTGAGTTTCCAGTTATTCGCAGCTTGGCAGATCGTTTTCCCGAATTAAAATTTTCTGTTGGGCTTCATCCCCTAGATGCAGATAAATGGACTGGGACAATGGCAACTGAAATTCATGATTATGCTACCAGTGATCAAAGAGTCGTTGCCATTGGTGAATTAGGTCTTGACTTTTTTAAAGCAGACAACCAAGCCCATCAAGTTCATGTCCTCGAGTCTCAACTATCAATTGCCTCCGATTTGGACTTGCCCATCATTGTTCACTGTCGTGATGCAGCCTCCGAATTTAAGCAAGTGATCGAAAGATTTCTTGCAAAAGGCCGAAAGTTGCGTGGCGTTATGCACTGCTGGACGGGCACACCGGCAGAGACTCAATGGTTTTTAGACCTTGGGTTTTATGTCAGTTTTAGCGGTGTCGTAACCTTTAAAAAAGCTGATCAAGTCAAACAGTCGGCTCTACTTGTACCTGACGAACGGTTGCTTATCGAAACGGACTGTCCCTTTCTAGCTCCTGTGCCCAAGCGCGGGAAGCGTAATGAGCCAGCTTTTGTCCACTATGTTGCAACTTATCTTGCAGAACTTAGAGGTACAGAAATGGCCACTCTTGCCGAACAAACCAGCCTAAATGCAAGTAAACTTTTTGGATTTACTTTGTGACGCAAGCTTCTAATGACGTTCTCTGGGATATCCCTAACAGAGAATGTTTTTTGACGTTTTACTGATTTAAGGCACATTTTATGACCCTATTCTGACGCTGATCCCTCATGCAGGCGCGATCGCCTAGCTAGCAGCCAATTTTTGCCTTGCGCCCTTGTTGCCCAGTTATCCTGACCACAGACAACTCCTATGACTCATATCACCCAAAGCCTGCTTCCTGATCTAATTGATATTCAACGGTCAAGTTTTCGCTGGTTCCTTGAAAAAGGGTTAATTGAAGAATTGAATAGTTTCTCGCCCATCACAGACTACACGGGTAAGTTGGAACTGCATTTCATTGGAGAAAAATATCGCCTCAAAGAGCCTAAGTATAGTATGACTGAGGCCAAAAGTCGGGATAGCACCTACGGCGTGCAGATGTATGTTCCCACACGTCTAATTAACAAAGAGACCGGCGAGATTAAAGAGCAAGAAGTCTTTATTGGTGACTTACCTTTAATGACGGACCGCGGTACATTCATTATTAATGGCGCAGAGCGAGTAATCGTAAACCAAATTGTGCGATCGCCGGGTGTCTACTACAAGTCTGAAGTAGATAAGCATGGTCGTCGCACCTACTCCGCGTCTTTGATTCCGAACCGTGGCGCGTGGTTGAAATTTGAGACAGACAAGAACAGTATTGTTTGGGTTCGTATCGATAAAACGCGTAAGCTTTCCGCGCAAGTATTGTTGAAAGCAATGGGCTTGTCTGACAGTGAGATCCTTGATTCTCTCCGTCATGCGGACTTCTATCAAAAGACCCTCGATAAGGAAGGCAATCCCAGTGAAGAAGACGCACTCCTCGAACTCTATCGGAAGTTACGTCCGGGTGAACCTCCCACTGTGAGTGGTGGTCAGCAACTCTTAGAATCACGCTTCTTTGATAACAAACGCTATGACCTCGGTAAAGTTGGTCGTTACAAGATCAACAAAAAACTACGTCTAAATATTGCAGACACAGTTCGCGTCCTAACCCCCACCGATATTTTGTCGGCGATCGACTATCTCATTAACCTTGAATTTGATACTGGCAACATCGACGATATTGACCACTTGGGTAATCGCCGCGTCCGTTCCGTGGGCGAACTACTCCAAAACCAAGTTCGGGTTGGTTTAAACCGTCTCGAAAGAATTATTCGTGAGCGCATGACAGTTAGTGAGTCAGACTCATTAACCCCCGCTTCCTTGGTAAACCCCAAGCCTTTAGTTGCTGCGATAAAAGAATTTTTTGGCTCTTCGCAGCTATCTCAATTCATGGATCAAACAAATCCGTTAGCCGAACTGACCCACAAGCGTCGTTTGTCAGCCCTCGGTCCTGGTGGTTTAACCCGTGAACGAGCAGGCTTTGCTGTCCGTGATATTCACCCGACTCAGTATGGTCGTATTTGTCCTGTCGAAACTCCTGAAGGACCGAATGCCGGTTTGATTGGTTCGCTAGCGACTTATGCCAGAGTGAATGAGTATGGTTTCATTGAGACACCTTACTATCGCGTTGAAAATGGCAAAATCCAGTTTGATCAAGGTTCTGTTTACCTAACAGCTGGCGAAGAAGACGATATGCGCGTTGCACCGGGTGATGTCCCCCGTGATGAAGAAGGAAATATCCTTGGGGAGACAGTACCTGTACGTTATCGCCGAGAATTCTCTACCACGACCCCAGAACAGGTAGACTACGTCGCAGTTTCACCACTTCAGATTGTTTCTGTTGCAACCTCACTCATTCCTTTCCTTGAGCATGACGATGCAAACCGTGCTCTTATGGGTTCAAACATGCAACGTCAAGCTGTACCTCTTTTGCGTCCAGAGCGTCCCCTTGTTGGTACAGGCCTAGAGGCACAAGCAGCCCGTGACTCTGGTATGGTGATTGTCTCCCGCGGAGACGGCGTAGTCACCTTTGTCGATGCAACAGTGATTCGCGTCAAACCGACAGGCGAAGGGCAAGATAATGCGCGTGAAATTGTTTATCAATTGCAAAAGTATCAACGCTCTAACCAAGACACTTGCCTAAATCAACGTCCTCTCGTTGACATCGGGGAAGATGTTGTGGCGGGTCAAGTATTGGCAGATGGTTCTGCCACAGAGGGCGGTGAAATTGCCCTTGGTCAAAATGTGACGATCGCCTACATGCCATGGGAAGGCTACAACTACGAGGATGCAATTCTCATTAGTGAACGTCTGGTATACGACGATGTTTACACCAGCATTCACATTGAAAAGTTTGAAATCGAAGCACGTCAAACGAAGCTTGGCCCTGAGGAAATTACCCGCGAAATTCCGAATGTTGGTGAAGATTCATTGCGTAATCTTGATGAGCAGGGCATTATTCGTATCGGCGCATGGGTCGAATCGGGTGACATTCTTGTTGGTAAGGTAACGCCAAAAGGTGAGTCGGATCAGCCTCCGGAAGAAAAGTTACTCCGTGCAATTTTTGGGGAAAAAGCCCGTGATGTTCGTGACAACTCCCTAAAAGTCCCTAACGGTGAAAAAGGCCGTGTTGTTGATGTACGTGTCTTCACCCGTGAGCAAGGTGATGAGTTACCGCCGGGCGCAAACATGGTTGTCCGTGTTTATGTGGCTCAAAAACGCAAGATTCAAGTCGGCGATAAGATGGCAGGTCGTCACGGTAATAAGGGCATTATTTCTCGAATTTTACCGATTGAAGATATGCCCTATTTGCCCGATGGTAGCCCGATTGACATTGTCCTTAATCCTCTTGGTGTACCTTCTCGTATGAATGTGGGTCAGGTGTTTGAGTGTCTGCTAGGCTGGGCGGGTGAGCACCTCAATGCTCGCTTTAAGATGATGCCATTCGACGAGATGCATGGTGCTGAAGCCTCCCGTGAAACGGTTCATGGCAAGATTCGTGAGGCTTCGAAAAAGCCTAACCGCGACTGGATTTTTAATGAGGATGATCCCGGAAAAATCCAGGTTTATGATGGTAGAACTGGTGAGCCTTTTGACCGTGCGGTAACCGTTGGGAAAGCTTATATGCTGAAGCTAGTGCACCTAGTGGACGATAAGATCCACGCTCGTTCTACAGGTCCTTATTCTCTTGTCACGCAGCAGCCTCTGGGTGGTAAAGCTCAACAGGGTGGTCAGCGTTTCGGTGAAATGGAAGTGTGGGCATTAGAAGCTTATGGTGCTGCCTATACTCTCCAGGAGCTCTTAACTGTGAAATCGGACGATATGCAAGGCCGCAATGAGGCGCTGAATGCGATTGTCAAGGGTAAACCGATTCCACGGCCGGGTACGCCTGAGTCCTTTAAGGTCTTGATGCGTGAGCTGCAATCTTTAGGTCTTGATATTGCTGTTCATAAGGTGGAGGCCGCGGAGGATGGAACGAGTCGGGATGTCGAGGTTGATTTGATGATGGACAATCAACGTCGTGCGCCTAATCGCCCTACCTATGAATCTATTTCTAATGAAGAGCAATCAGGGGCTCCGGTAGAGGCATCTGAATAACGTCGTCGGTAAAGTAAGGGGTGGCGATCGCCCTTTACTTTCATGAATTAAAAACATCGCGCAGTTTTATTGAGTAGAGAGCGAGCAACAGCCACGGACATGAAACACCAACAAGAACAACATTTTGATTACGTAAAAATCGGTATCGCTTCCCCTGAGCGGGTAAGACAGTGGGGGGAAAGAACTCTGCCCAATGGTCAAACCGTTGGTGAAGTCACAAAGCCAGAGACGATTAATTACCGGACATTAAAGCCGGAAATGGATGGTCTATTTTGTGAGCGGATTTTTGGGCCGGCCAAGGATTGGGAATGTCACTGTGGTAAATACAAGCGGGTTCGCCATCGCGGCATCGTCTGTGAGCGTTGTGGTGTAGAGGTTACTGAATCTCGCGTTCGTCGCCACCGCATGGGCTACATTAAGCTCGCCGCCGCCGTAACCCATGTCTGGTATCTCAAAGGGATTCCGAGCTATTTGAGTATTTTGCTCGATATGGCACTCCGCGACGTTGAGCAGGTTGTATACTTCAACGCCTATGTTGTCCTTGACCCCGGTAATGCTACGAATCTCAGCTATAAGCAACTGCTCACTGAAGATCAATGGCTTGAAATTGAGGATCAACTTTACAGTGAAGATTCTCAGCTTGAAGACGTGGAAGTTGGCATTGGTGCTGAAGCGGTTGAACGTTTACTCCAAGAACTCGAACTGGAAGAAATTGCCGAAGAACTCCGTGAGGCGATCGCCGGCTCCAAAGGACAAAAGCGCGCCAAACTCATTAAGCGCTTACGGGTAATCGATAACTTCATTGCCACAGGGGCCCGCCCAGAATGGATGGTACTCAATAGCATTCCCGTGATTCCACCGGACTTACGCCCGATGGTACAGCTTGACGGTGGACGCTTTGCCACCTCTGACCTAAACGATTTGTATCGTCGAGTTATTAACCGGAACAATCGTTTAGCACGTCTTCAAGAAATTCTTGCCCCTGAAATTATCGTCCGTAACGAAAAACGGATGCTCCAAGAAGCCGTCGATGCCCTCATTGACAATGGTCGTCGTGGCCGGACTGTTGTAGGAGCAAATAACCGTCCCCTCAAATCCCTCTCGGACATTATTGAAGGTAAACAAGGTCGTTTCCGCCAAAACCTACTGGGTAAACGTGTTGACTACTCCGGTCGTTCCGTAATCGTTGTCGGTCCTAAACTCAAAATTTACCAATGCGGGTTGCCCCGTGAGATGGCGATCGAATTGTTCCAACCCTTCGTCATTCACCGTTTGATCAAGAGCGGTATGGTGAACAACATCAAAGCAGCGAAAAAGCTGATTCAACGAGGCGACGAAAGCGTTTGGGACGTATTGTCCGACGTAATTACGGGTCACCCGGTCATGCTTAACCGCGCTCCCACACTCCACCGTCTTGGCATCCAAGCCTTCGAACCAATCTTGGTAGAAGGACGAGCCATCCAACTGCACCCCCTCGTTTGTCCAGCATTTAACGCAGACTTTGACGGTGATCAAATGGCTGTGCACGTGCCGCTGTCCTTAGAAGCACAAGCAGAAGCTCGACTACTGATGTTGGCTTGTCACAATATCCTGTCCCCGGCCACAGGTAAACCAATCGTTGCCCCATCACAAGATATGGTCTTAGGGTGTTACTACCTCACAGCTGATAATCCCAGTGCACAAAGAGGCGCAGGTCGCTACTTCGGCAACATGGAAGATGCAGTCCGTGCCTATGAAACCGGCGATGTCGATTTACATGCCTATGTCTGGCTCCGCTACCTCGGAGACGTAGATACTAGCGAAGCTGACGACAAGGTTTTAGAGAGCGAAACCCATGAAGATGGTTCGGTCTCAAAGATCTACCGTGAACGTAAAGTCAGAGAATCGGCGGATGGTGAGCTACTGAGCCAATATATTAAGACCACTCCTGGACGCATCATTTACAACAAAACAATTCAAGATGCCCTTGGTCTTAATCCCAATGCCAACTTAGAAACTGTCGCCATCTAAACGTGATTTTTGGGATGAATTGACTTTGAACCACTCAGTATCTGTCAAGCTCATCCCAGCGATCCCTCTTATTTTTCTTCTGCCCATCATCCCAACGCTAAAAAAATGACAAAGGAAAAGCCAGCCGTTTTTTATAACCGTATTATCGACAAGGGACGCCTTAAAAAGCTAATGTCTTGGGCCTATAGAGAGTATGGGTCTGCCCACTGTGCAACTATGGCAGATGACCTCAAGACGATGGGTTTTCGCTACGCAACCCAAGCAGGTGTTTCGATTAGTGTCGATGACTTACAAGTGCCGCCTGTAAAGCGTCAAATGCTTGACAGTGCCGAACAAGAAATTCGTATAACGGAAGCTCGCTACTCCCGAGGAGAAATTACTGAGGTCGAACGTTTCCAAAAGGTAATTGATACTTGGAATAGTACCTCTGAAGCTTTGAAAGAAGAGGTCGTCAAAAACTTCCGCGATACCGATCCACTCAACTCCGTCTACATGATGGCCTTTAGTGGAGCACGGGGTAATTTATCTCAGGTTCGTCAACTCGTTGGTATGCGGGGCTTGATGGCAGATCCCCAAGGGGAAATTATTGATTTACCCATTAAGACAAATTTCCGCGAAGGTCTAACGGTTACTGAGTACATTATTTCGTCCTACGGTGCACGGAAAGGTCTTGTGGATACGGCACTACGAACTGCTGACTCTGGTTATTTAACCCGCCGTTTAGTAGACGTTTCTCAGGATGTGATTGTCCGTGAAGAAGATTGCGGCACAGCCCGTGGTCTGAAGCTCAGATCAATGACTGACGGTGAGCGTATTCAGATTCCCCTTGAGGATCGTCTATTCGGCCGGGTACTAAATGCGGATGTCACGGATCCGAAAACAGGTGAGGTTATTGCTGTTCGCAATCAAGATATTGATGCTGATTTAGCGAGGAAAATTGCTGAAACAGTAGAAGAAGCCGAAGTGCGATCGCCGCTCACTTGTGAAGCTGCACGTTCTGTTTGTCGGAAGTGCTATGGCTGGAGCTTAGCCCATGGCCATATGGTTGATATGGGTGAAGCTGTTGGTATTATTGCAGCCCAGTCGATTGGTGAACCGGGTACACAGCTCACAATGCGGACATTCCACACGGGTGGTGTATTTACAAAAGAAGCAGCGAAGAAAATTCGGGCATCGAAAGCCGGCATTATCCAGTTTAAAGATGGCCTCAGCACGCGTCGCGTTCGTACAAGCCACGGTGATGAGGTAGAGCAAGTCGAAGTTGCGGGTAATCTCGTGATTAAGCCTAGCGATAACGGCAAAATGATTACTCATCCTTTGCCCACGGGTTCTTTGGTTTGGGCATCAGAAGGCTCTTCTGTGAAAAAAGGAGACTTACTGGTTGAGGCAGCTTCTGCGAAGAAAACTCAAAAATCCACGGAAAAGGCAACGAAAGATGTTTCTACTGATCTAGCTGGTGAAGTCCTCTTTGATAATTTGGTGGCTGAAGAGAAAACTGACCGCCAAGGCAATACGACTCGCTCTGCCCAAAGAAGTGGTTTGATGTGGGTACTTGCGGGTGATGTGTATAATCTCCCAGCTGGTGCTGAGGCAGTAGTGGAAAACAATACCCATGTGAAGCCGGGAGATGTCCTAGCTGAGACCAAGCTTGTCTCCCTGTCTGGTGGTGTGGTGCGCTTGATCCCGGATAGCCGAGAAATTGAAATTGTCACGGCATCGGTATTACTTGATGAGGCAAAGGTGCTCCTCGAAAGTGGTGGTGGTTCTGAGCAGTACATCATCGAAACCTCTCGTGGTGACCAATTCCTCTTGAAGACAGCGCCGGGGACTAAGGTTCAAAACCATACCAATATTGCGGAGCTAATTGATAGCCGTTATCAAACTCAAACTGGCGGTATTCTCAAGTACGCGGGTGTTGAAGTTGCTAAGGGAACGAAAAAGCAAGGTTATGAAGTGACGAAGGGTGGTACTTTACTCTGGATTCCTGAGGAAAGCCACGAGGTTAATAAGGACAGTTCTCTTCGGATTGTCGAAAATGGTCAATATATTGAGGCGGGTACTGAGGTTGTCAAAGATATCTTCTCGCAATCTGCTGGTGTCGTTGAAGTGATTGAAAAGAACGATATTCTACGGGAAGTGATTATCAAGCCGGGTGAATTGCACCTGACTGATGAGGCGATCGCCGACCAGTACCACGAGCAATTGATTCAACCCGGCACGGAGATCATTGAAGGAGTAACCCTCGAATCACTAAGCTACGGCGAAAAAGTCGTTAGCACAGAAGGTACAGCATTATTAATCCGTCCTGTAGAGGAATATCAAGTTAACGATAAGCCCATTGAGCCTTCCCAAGGTTCGATGAACGAGCAAGAGTCTGGCCGTAACATCAATCTCCATGCCGTACAACGCCTGTTTCATAAGGACGGCGATCGCGTTAAGTCCGTTGATGGTGTCTCACTCCTAAGCACCCAGCTCATTATTGAAATTGAGCCTTTAGAGGGTGAAGACGAAGATGTTCTGGCAAATCTTTACGCTGATATTGAGCTCCAAGAAGATCCCACCGATGCTGATATTCAACGACTACAACTCGTCATCCTTGAATCTTTAATTCTACGTCGGGATTCTGACAGTGATCCCTTAGGCGGTCAAATTAAAACCCGCTTAATGGTAAAAGATGGCGATGAATTAGAACCGGGCGCTGTGGTTGCTCGTACGGAAATTCAGTGTAAGGAAGCGGGTGAAGTTCGCGGTATTCGCAGTGGCGAAGAGGCTATTCGTCGCTTACTGCTCGTCCGGGACAGCGATCGCCACACCATTAAGATCAACGGCAAGCCCAAAGTTAGCCCCGAAGATCTCATTGTATCCGGCACCGAAATTGCCGAAGGCATCATGATTGAAGAATCTGGTCAGATTCTTGAAGTGAGCGATACCGAAATTACCGTGCGTCACGCGCGTCCATACCGTGTATCCGGTGGCGCGATTCTGCACATTGACGAAGGCGATCTTGTACAGCGGGGCGACAACCTTGTCCTACTCGTCTTCGAGCGGGCAAAAACAGGGGACATCATTCAGGGTCTACCGCGTATTGAAGAACTCCTTGAAGCACGTAAACCCAAAGAAGCAGCCATCTTGGCGCGTCGTCCGGGAACCTGTCAAGTTGTGTACGAAGATGATGAAAGCGTTGACGTAAAAGTCATCGAAGACGACGGTGTCGTAACAGACTATCCCGTTAATATTAACCAAAGCGTTATGGTCATTGACGGTCAACAAGTGGGTCCCGCAGAACCCCTCACAGACGGTTTAAATAACCCCCATGAGATCCTCGAAATTTTCTTTGAGTATTACGCAGAAAGCAAAGGGATTTACGATGCAGCATTAATTGGTTTGCGAGAATCCCAACGCTTCCTTGTCGAACAAGTACAAGCCGTTTATCAATCCCAAGGCATTGATATTTCAGACAAACACATTGAAGTAATCGTGCGTCAAATGACGGCAAAAGTTCGTATCGACGATGGTGGTGACACCATCATGCTACCCGGCGAGTTGATCGAGCTTCGTCAAGTTGAACAAGTCAATGAAGCAATGTCCATTACTGGTGGTGCTCCTGCCCGTTATACGCCTGTGCTTCTCGGTATCACTAAGGCTTCTTTGAATACCGATAGTTTCATCTCTGCCGCATCCTTCCAAGAAACCACCCGTGTTCTCACTGAGGCGGCCATTGAAGGAAAATCTGACTGGCTACGGGGTCTCAAGGAAAACGTGATTATTGGTCGCTTAATTCCTGCGGGTACCGGCTTTAATAATCAAGATGATTCGGCGGATGATCTCGGTACAAATCGCAATACAGCAACGGGTTACCACAATGTTGTTGCCAGCGGTTCTGAGAGTAGTGGAAATGTTTTGTCCCACCGCTCGTACAAGGATTTAGATGGTAGCGAAATCCTCGATGATCAAACGGCTCGTGCTTTTACGACCCCTAGTGCGGCTGACCCTGCAATTATCACGGGTGATGAATTGATTTCTGATGACACTCCTATTCCGGTTGATGTTAAGGAAAAGTCTCCCATTATTAATGATGATGCAATGATCGACGACAACTGGTTGAAAGGTCAATAAAACATAAATAGTCTCTTTTTAAGGGGCTCTAAGGATCGTCAAAATATTACTAGAAGAGTGGGCTAATGAAGTTAGTCCACTTTTTTTATTTTTATTGGGTTGAGTACGAGCAATACTGGGAATGGTCTGGTGCCGGCAGCCCCAGTTCGGGTCTTGTGGGTGGGAGCGCGACATGATGTAAATCACAATGGTCTTGGATCTACACCGTATTTTCACAGGGGCAGCGACACAAATGTGCCAGACTACGTACATGATTCTGCTGTATTAAGGTCACGGAGACAAAAGTAAATTCGGTTGATACTTGATATAGACACAAAAGCATCTTTGATTTTAAGGAACCACCTACCCATGTCGCTTAATTCTGCCCTTGCTGCTATTTATGCTGAAAAGATTGTGACCCCGCAAATGGAAAAATTTCTAACGAAAACTGTCAAAACTCGCAATTTGACATCTCAGGAAAAAAGAAGTCTCAGGGAGCTTGTTCGTAAAATTGAGGCTGGTGAAATTCTATTGTTGTCGGCTCAATAGATGGCGATCGCCCTGAAAACTACATAGTTTTGTCGTGGCAAAAAAAAAGATACCTTCCGAATTAACGTAGAAGATATCTCAAACACACTTGAGGAAACTTGAAGGGCGATCGCCGTAACGTGGGGACTATTTCCAGCCAGCCCGATCCATGAGTTTTACGGCATTAGCATTATTTTCGCCAAAACTTTCGAGGGGAAGCTGCGAAGCTTTCCACTCACCAAACGCAGCTACAACTGTATTCGGTTCAATGCCATCGACAGCAGGATATTCGTTATTGTTGTTTGCAAAAATCTCCTGTGCTTCAGGCGTGACCATAAACTCAAGAAATTCCTTTGCCTGCTCTGGGTTTGGAGCATTGGCTAAAATACCAGCGCCACTAACGTTGATGTGGGTACCGCTACCCTCTTGATTCGGGAAAAAGAGGCCGATACTGTTGCCAATTTCTTGATCTTGGGGATCCTCAGAATTGCGCAAACGTCCGACATAATAGCTATTGACAAGGGTAAGGTCACACTCACCAGCCGCCACAGCCTTAATTTGAGCGGTATCATTACCTTCTGGCTCACGGGCAAAATTACTAACGAGGCCTTTTGCCCACTCTTCCGTTGCTGGTTCACCGAGTTCGACAATTTTTTCGGCAACGAGAGACTGATTGTAGGTATTGCTAGAGCTACGCACGCAAAAACGCCCTGCCCACTTTGGATCGGCGAGATCTTCGTAGGTTGACAACTCGGATTCGTCTACTGTTTCTGGGTTATAGACGATTACGCGCGCTCGCTTCGTCAAACCAAACCAAGTATTATCTGCACTACGCAGGTTTTCCGGAATTGCACTGACTAAAACTTCGGAATCGACTGGTTGTAGCAACCCATCATCTTGAGCGCGCCATAAACGGGCAACATCAACGGTAATTAAGACATCGGCAGGGCTATTTTCACCTTCTGTTTTGATGCGCTCTAATAATTCGTCATCTTTACCTTCAATCAAGTTGACTTCAATGCCTGTTGCTTGAGAAAACTTCTCATATAGTTCGGCATCAGTGTCGTAGTGACGGGACGAATAAAGGTTGAGTTCACCAGCTTCTGTGTCGGTGTCAGTTGCTTCGGTTTCAGCAGAAGTTGTTGGGGTTTCTTCTGTTGTGGTAGGGGTTTCCGGAGTACAGCCCGCTGTAAACAATGCCACACTAGCGGCGACACTGCAAAGAGCAGAAAAACGAATTTTCATATAAACCGTAAAGTAATAATGCTAATTTTTTGCAGGACTTGCGCAATTGTAGCAGCTAATGCAAGTTATTCTCAAATAAAATCTGAAATTATTTCAAGTAAGATAAGTTTTTGTGGTTCGAATAGGTGGTAATGGAGCGCTATTACTGGGTTGGGTGGTCGCAAATAAAAGGTATTGGTCCTGTTTTATTGAAGCGAATTTGGCAGCATTTCGGTTCTCTGGAGGTGGCATGGCAAGCTCCTCGGGAGGTTCTGGGGGAGGTTGAGGGTTTAGGTGGCAAGTTAATTGACAAGGTCATGGCTGGGCGATCGCCCCTGAATCCGGAGCAAGTTTATGAACAGCACCTGAAGAAAAATCCACAGTTTTGGACTCCTGCGGATGCTGATTATCCAAAATTACTGTTAGAAATTCCCAGCCCGCCACCCCTGTTGTATTATCGCGGCCGGGTCAATGGGTTGGAAAATCAGGGCAAGATTCCGGCGATCGCCATGGTAGGTACAAGACATCCCACAGAACATGGCAAACGTTGGACAGCGAAACTTGGTCGGGTCTTAGGTCAGTCCGGTTTTACCGTTGTCTCTGGCATGGCAAAGGGTATTGATGGCATTGCTCACACGGCTTGCCTAGAGGTTGCTGGTCGCACCATTGCAGTCTTAGGAACTGGGCTCGATGTGGTTTATCCGGCGAATCACCGCCAACTGTACGACAAGATTACTGCGAAGGGCTTAATCGTCAGTGAGTATCCCGCAGGGACTAAACCGGATCGCAGCAATTTTCCAGCGCGCAACCGAATTATTGCCGGGTTAACCCGTGCCACATTGGTGATAGAAGCGCCGACTCGTTCTGGTTCTTTAATTACATCCCGCTATGCCAATGAATTTAATCGCGATGTTTATACCTTGCCTAATTCTCCCGAACAGCAGCAGTCTAGTGGCTGTTTAGATTTGATTCGTCGGGGAGCGAGTATGATTCTTAGCGAAAAAGGTTTGATCGAAGATCTCGGTGGTTTGCCTCAGCTTGATGAATCCTCTATGCAATTGTCGCTATTGCCGCCAGAAGGGGCTGCCCTTAAGCCGGCACCAGACATTGTTCGTCCGCCGGATTATTCTCAAATTCCGAAACCCTTACTGCCGCTTTGGCAGGCTATTTCACCAGAAGCGACACCGTTTGACTTAATTGTGGTGCAGTCGGGGATGAGCGCCGATCGGGTATCTGCGACGCTTTTGCAGTGGGAGCTAGAGGGTTTGATCAGTCAGTTGCCGGGGATGCGTTATCGTCGCCTCTAGTTCTAGTTATTGACAAACTGTCTAATCCTTCAAATTTAGAAAAAGAAAAATAGGCGATCGCCACAGTAAACTTGTCAGGATTTCAGCAGAGTCAAATGATCAAGATTCAAAAAAATCAACCTAAACTTAACTGAATATTGTGGCGATCGCCCGCACTTCAGCATATTCACCTATTTTCAGTCGCTTCTAGAAAAGTCAACCCGGTGTAATTGTGTCACAATCAGTCTTCACTCCCTCAAGCCACGATGACTGCTTTCCTGCATGAACAACACCCTAAAAAAATCTGACTTCGTACTGTTGCCCTATATGAAAAGTAATAATTTCCGGGCCACCTATCAGGTTTTAAATACGCTGATCCCTTACTTTTTGCTCTGGTTTCTCGCCGTCAAAGCCTCAGCGATTTCTATCTTTCTGTTGCCGCCAATCATTGTGCTAATTGTGCTGTTTTCCCTACGCATTTTTTCTCTGATGCATGACTGCGGCCATTACTCACTCTTCACCTCGAAGGCCGCCAATCGCATTGTCGGCTTTATTTTTGGGGTGCTCACAGCGATGCCCCAATACTGGTGGTCTCGGGATCATGCCTATCATCACAAAACGAATGGCGATTGGGAACGATATCGGGGCATAGGGGACTTTCTGTCTCTCGACGAATATGACGGCTTAAGCACATTTGACAAAAAAGTCTATGATTTTACGCGCCATCCCCGTATGGTGCTTCCCGGCGGATTTTTCTATCTGGCGTTTAAACCAAGATTAGTCCTCTTGCTCGGCATGGTTGATTTTGTGGGAGATGTATACCGGTCTTTCAAGCAAAATCCTTCAATCAAGTTTTCGGAGGCGATCGCCAGTCACCGCCCGAAGCACTGGGGGTCAACCGCTGAATTTTGGGATTTGTTACTCAACGGTTTTTGCGTAGTGGGTGGGTGGATTTTGTGTTGCCAGACCTTGGGAACAGCCTTCTTTCTCGGGACTTATTCTGTGGTGCTGGCACTGTCAGCGGCTAGTTTGATTGCTGTCTTTTTCGTGCAACATAACTTTGATGGTGCTTATGCTCACAAAACTGCCGACTGGAATTATTTACTAGGGGCTGTAGAAGGAAGTAGCTATCTAGATATACCACCCATTTTGAAATGGTTTACCGCAGATATTAGCTATCACAATATTCACCATCTTTCTGAAAAAATCCCCAATTACAATCTCCGGGCTTGCCATGAGAAAAATGCCCATCTGTTAGGTCGTGTGACCAAGGTTCGTTTAGGGGATATCATGCGTTGTTCTGAGTTTGTGTTGTGGGATGCCCAATCGGATAGCTTGGTCTCGATTAAGGATTATTCTTCTTAAGAGCCGGCGGCGATCGCCCCAAAAGGATCATCAGATTTGAATGATTTCAAATTCATGGAGTGATGACAATTTCTTCGCCTTGACCGTTATTTTCTTCGATCCGGCGGAGTTCCCGACCTCAGGGAGAAATGTAATGGCGATCGCCCACTGAATAAGGCCGCCGCTAAACATCAGGGTCGATAATATTAAAGATATTAATTAGTGACTGATTCTCTGCTTCAAATCATCCTTGGATGTCATTTCAAACAAAAAGAACTGTGCTAAGACTGATTACATAAGAAAATTCTTTTAGCGAAAATCGTTCTAAAAAGGGAGACGGCATGCGCGCTTTACTGATTTATCCAGTTTTTCCAAAGAGCTTTTGGTCTTTCGAAAAGGCCATCGAACTAATTGGGCGCAAAGCGTTGTTGCCTCCTTTGGGTTTGATTACCGTCGCGGCAATTCTCCCCCAAGAGTGGGAATTCAAACTTGTCGACCGCAATATTCGCGCCGTGACCGAAGCAGAGTGGGAATGGGCGGACATTGTGATTATGTCGGGCATGATTGTACAAAAATATGACATTGCTGATCAAATCGCAGAGGCAAAAAAACGGGGTCTAAAAGTGGCGATCGGTGGCCCCTATGCAACGGCATTTTCCAAAGAATTAAAAGGCGAAGTCGATTATCTTGTTCTGGACGAAGGGGAAATAACCATTCCCATGTTTGTTGAGGCTATTAACAATAGTGAAGAGTCTGGCATTTTTCGCGCGACAGAAAAGCCCGACATTTCCACAACACCAATTCCCCGCTACGATCTCCTAGAGCTGGCTGCTTACTCTGAGATGTCAGTGCAATTTTCGCGGGGTTGTCCTTACCAGTGTGAATTTTGCGACATCATTGTGCTCTATGGCCGCAAGCCCCGCACGAAAACGCCCCAGCAACTGATCGCTGAGCTGAAATGTCTCTATGATCTTGGTTGGCGACGCACTATCTTCCTTGTGGATGACAACTTTATCGGTAACAAGCGTAATGTGAAATTGTTATTAAAGGAGTTGCAACCTTGGATGGAGGAAAATGGTTATCCTTTTTCCTTCGCAACAGAAGCATCTGTCGACTTGGCTAGTGACCAAGAGTTGATGGATATGATGACGGCTTGTAATTTCGGGACAGTCTTTTTGGGCATTGAAACTCCCGATGAGGATAGTTTGGAGGTGACTAAGAAATTCCAAAATACCCGTGATCCATTGAGTGAATCGGTTAATAAGATTATTAGTTCTGGTCTGCGGGTAATGGCGGGCTTTATTGTGGGATTTGATGGGGAAAAGAAAGGAGCCGGCGATCGCGTTGTGGAGTTTGTGCAACAAAGTACCATTCCCACTGCGATTTTTAGCATGTTGCAGGTATTGCCAGATACTGGTTTGTGGCATCGTCTGAATAAAGAAGGTCGGCTTCTGGAAGATTCTGGCTCCGGCGATATTAACCAAACCACGTTGATGAATTTTATTCCCACTCGTCCTGTGGAAGAGATTGCGGAAGAGTTTGTCCGGGGATTTTATGCCCTTTACGATCCACAAAAATATTTGGATCGCACTTACCAGCACTACCGCATTTTGGGTGAGGCACCTTGCCATAAGTATCCGAAAAAGCGTCAGAAAAAGACGAAAAAGCCCTTTGAGTGGTCGATGCTACGGGCGTTAGCGATTATCTGTTGGCGGCAAGGGATTGTCCGTGAAACTAGATTTAGTTTTTGGTATTATTTGGCGCAGATGTTCATTCACAACCGCCGTGGTATCCCCAGCTATCTCACGGTTTGTGCGCAGATTGAGCATTTCCTTGAGTACCGTGAAATTGTTAAGGCTGAGATTGAACAACAGTTGGCAAACTATCAGGAGCAAATGGAAACTCGTGAGCGCCTAAAACAAGCAACACCGGAGGCGATCGCCAGCTAAAAAAACTCTAAAAAATTGCAGAAAGTTCATCAAAAGAGATCTAACGTTACGCCATAAGGTTAAGGTCTCTTTTTTATTTTTCACCCTAGGGATGGTGATAGTTATTGTGTCCATAGATAGTTCAAATGATGAACTGATAGCGACCACGACATTATCCTCTTAGATTAATCAAAGGTAAGATAATTACAGATTAGGTAAGGCCTGAAGTCTTTTATAAATCAAATAGTTGATAGTTCAGTTAGGCGCTGGTCATACATTTTTCTTTTTTCCGTCTATCTCTATTAAACCCTGTCGCAAATGCCTGCTGACACCTACGATTTTCGCTGGATTCCACAAAATTTAAAGCTGATCAAAAAACCTCTCAGGTTAATGCTTGGGGCTGTTTTTTCTGAGGCGATCGCCCTTTTTCAACAACAGCAACAACCGTCTTGTTTGCTCGTTTTCCAGGCAGAAAAATTAGTTGGCATTGTGACGCGCCGGGATATTGTCAACCATGTTTTAGTGTGCCAAAACGTTGGGCAATTGGCGATCGCCGAGGTGATGAGCGCCCCTGTCATCACCCATACCGTTGACGGGATGATCAATGGCTTAGCGCTACAAAAACTTTTTGAAGAAGAAAAAATTTCCCATTTGCCACTGCTGGATGTGGACCAAAATTTTATCGGTCTTTTGACAGAAAAGAATTTATTGGCTTATCTCAGCTCACTTCCCCAGAACACCAGTCAACTTAATGACCAACAAAGCGACATTGAGCATGATGCTCAGCTCTATCATCTCCTCGTCAATTCATCGCCCATGGGCATTTTTCAAACCGATGCCAATGGTTTTTGCACCTTTGTGAATTCCCGATGGTCGGACATTACCGGTCTACCCGGCGATCGCGCCCTTGGCGATGGCTGGAGTCAAGCCCTACATCCCGATGACCGCGAGAAAGTTGCAGCAGAATGGTACGCCGCCGCCGCCGAAAATCGTCCCTTTGATTTGGAATATCGCTTTCAAAAAGCCGATGGCTCCGAAACATGGGTTCATGGTCGCTCCGTCGCAGCCGAAACAGACCAAAATAACAATGTGGTTGGTTACGTCGGCTCCATTACCGATATTCAACAGCGAAAAACCTTTGAAACCGTTTTAGCCCATATTCTTGACGGTACAGCCACAGTCACCGGCCATGATTTTTTTAATGCCCTTGTACACCACCTCGGTGAAGCCACAGGGATGGCCTATGTTTTCGTTACCGAATTAGAAAACCAAGACCGATTAAAGAATCTTGCATACTGGGAACAGGGCAGTATCAAAGCAATGGCTCCCTACCCACTCGCCGATACCCCCTGCGAATTTGTTTTGCGCGATCGTTTTTTCCAATGTTTAACTGCGGTTGCCAGCGCTTTTCCAGAGGATGATGACCTGATCACAATGGCGGCTGAAAGTTATATTGGGATTGCCCTTCAGGATGCAGAGGGTCAGCCACTTGGTCATATCTGCGTCATGGATACCAAACCCCTAGAGCCAAGCACAGCTCAGATGATTCGCCATGTTTTAGAAGTCTTTGCGGCTCGGGCTGGGGCAGAGCTTTTACGCAAACGTACCGATGAAGCGTTGCAAGCATTCACCGCAACCCTAGAGAAAAAAGTAGCAGAGCGTACTGAACAATTAGCCGCCAGTCAAAAACAACTACAACTGATCACTGACTCAATTCCTGGGGCGATCGCCTATTTCGATGCTTCAGAACGCTACCAATTTGTCAACCAAACATATTGTCAGTGGTTTCAACAACCTTTAAAAACAATTATCGGCCACACAATACTTGAAGCCTTTGGGCAGGATAAATATGACCAATGTTTACCCCACATCAAACAAGTCCTAGCAGGCAAAACCGCCAACTGGGAAACCGAAATCAACTATGAAGATCGAGAAACACGTCATATCACCGCAACTTTTGTGCCTGACTTTGGCGAGGAAAACCAAGTAAAAGGATGCTATCTCCTGATTACAGATATTAGCGATCGCCATCGCATAGAACAAGAACTACAAACATCAAAAGCCGAACTCCAGACACTCTTTGAAGCCATGGACGACGCTGTTTTTTTAATAAATTTCGACACAGCCCAGCTCAAGATTATTTCAAAAAACTCAGACAATTTATACCGTCCAAGTACAGAAATTATCGAACAAAGAATTGACGAGATTTTTCCGCAAGAACTATCACAATATTTTATCGATTGCCTCCAACGCACCATGGCCGCTGGCAGTTCACAGCAATTTGAATATTCACTGCCGATCAATGGCACCGAAAAACGCTTTTCCGCCACTTGTTCAATCTTGCCAGATCGTCACCTACTGTGGGTCGCCCGCGATATCACCGACTACCACAACGCCAAAATAACCTTACAAACATCGGAAGCAGAATTTAAAAGTTTATTTGCTGCTATGGATGATATCGTCCTAGTCTTTGATGCCCAAGGCAACTACCGCAAAGTTATTTCAACCAAAGTCGAGCAATTAATTCGTCCCCAGACAGACCTTCTCGGACATAATTTGACCGAATTTTTTCCACCAGAAAAAGTCAAATTCTTTATAGACTGCATTCAAACAACCCTAAGGCTGGGCAAAACCCAAACCTGTGAATATGCCATCGATATTCGTGGACAAGAAACTTGGTTTAGTGCCAGTTGTTCCGTTCTCAATGACAACCAAGTCCTTTGGATTGCGCGCAATGTCAGCGATCGCAAATATGCCGAGCTACAGTTCCAAGAAGCAAGCTATCGACTTTCCCTCGCCACCCGTGGCGCGAAAATCGGTTTGTGGGATTACGATGTCACCAAGGATCGCCTCATTTGGGATGCGCAACAGTACAAGTTTTATGGCGTTAGTCCTGCAGATTTCAAAGGGAGGGTCAAAGACTGGACAGACCGGGTTCACCCTGAGGATCTCCCCCGGATGTGTCGATTATTTACGCGCGCTTTTCAGGGGAAAAATATTAACGAACTAGAATCAGAATTCCGCATTATCCTCCCTGACGGTGAGACGCGTTACCTCAAAGGAAATGCCATTGTCCTACGAGATGAAGAGGGGTCTGCCACTCGTGTTCTGGGGGTGAATTTTGATATTACAGCTTATAAAACCACCGAAGCGGAATTACTTCAGGCAAAACAAGTGGCGGAAAGTGCGGCTCAAACAAAAAGTCTTTTCCTGGCGAATATGAGCCACGAAATCCGGACTCCCATGAATGGCGTGGTCGGGATGCTCGAACTACTCCATGACTCACCCCTGACAGAACAGCAGCGATCTCACCTGGCGATCGCCCAGTCTAGTGCAGAATCTTTACTTTCTTTGATTAACGACATTTTAGATTTTTCGAAGGTAGAGGCAGGCAAACTTGACCTTGAGCACATTGATTTTGAATTACATCATCTCATTAAAAATATTGTGAAAACGACTGCCCTCAAAGCCCAAGAAAAGGGTCTAGAGCTGATTGTTGATTTGCGCAGGCTCGACAATTCCGTCATTAATGGTGACCCTAGTCGCATTCAACAGATTTTCACTAATCTTTTGAGTAACGCTGTGAAATTTACGGAGCGGGGCAATATTATTCTGACCAGTCACCTCGTCGAAGATACCAGGGGACTATGGCTTGTGGGCAGTGTCACGGATCAAGGTATTGGCATTACCGCTGATAAATTGCAGGCCTTATTTCACCCGTTTACCCAGCTCGATGCTAGTACGACCCGGAAATATGGCGGCACGGGGCTGGGTCTCACCATCACCAAAAAAATCTGTGAGCTAATGGACGGCGACATCACTGCACGGAGTGAGCCGAAGCAAGGTAGTTGTTTTGAGTTTCGTGTCAAAGTTCAGCAAAGTAAGGGTTCTGGGCAATCCCAGACTCCCAAGGGACTCCCTTTAGAGGTTTTACTGGTAGAAGGAAATCCTGTACTGTGTGAAATTTTGTCATCGCAATTAGAGGCGTGGGATATCAAAGTGACGGCTGTTGCTAGTAGTGTGGAGGCGATCGCCGCAGTGACAGAACGCAGCAATACCACTCCCTTTAATGTTGCCCTGATCAACCACACCATTGCAGACTGCGACCGGGAGCAATTTTGTCGAACACTCAAAGACATGGTGCAGCCGACCAATCCAAATTTTGCCATTATTGTGATGACGGCGATCGCCAATCTCACCGCCGATCAAGCCATTAGCAGCTCAGCAGCAGATACTTATCTCACCAAACCGATACTCCCCCTAGAACTCGCCCAAACCCTAAGCAATCTTGACAAACTAACCACGGCAAAAAATACAACACCCACCCCTTTAGAGCCAAACCAAACCGTCAACCCCCCACCGACTACACCACCTAAATGGCCAGAGCACACCAAACTTCTAGTCGTTGAAGACAATCGCGTCAATCAACTCGTGATTCAAAGTTCCCTCAAGAAAATGGGACTCACCTCCGACATTGCCACCCAAGGCTACGAAGCCCTCCGACAACTACGGGAGTCTCCCCTAGACCAACCCTACCGCCTAATTTTGATGGATTGCCTCATGCCCGAAATGAATGGCTACGAAACAACTGAACGCATTCGCAACGGCGAAACCGGTGAACATTATCGCAATATTCCCATTGTTGCCCTCACCGCCAATGCGATGAAAGGCGATCGCGAAAAATGTTTAGCAGCAGGCATGAATGATTACCTAAGTAAACCCATCAAAGCCAAAACCTTACGAGCAGTTCTCTACCAGTGGCTTGCTCCACAAGACTAAACTTATCTCCCCACGAGCGAACACCGATTTAAAACATTAAAAATAAAACCAAAAATTCCACAACCCACTGTCCTACAGTCGCTTTGCAATGAGAGGAACAAAGGCATTACTTAGCTTTTCTAGCAATAATTCCCGTTCCATTGCAGTCAGCCCCTGGGGAAACTCACAGGGCGTATTATTCACATCAACAATATAAATTTTGCCATCATGGCGATCGCGCAACACATCAAACTCACCATAGTCCAACCGCAGCCCCTGGGCACATCTCGTCAATTGTTGAATTTCAGCTTCAGAAAAAATCGAGACAGTTTCTTTAACTGTTAACACAGTCTTTGCAGCATCCGTGAGCTTGACATGGGAACGAGCTTGGAGAACAACACAAGGAATGACACCATCATAAATCGGCACAGAAATATCCACATATTCACCGTCAGTTTCAGTATCAACAAACTTTTGATAGACCACATCTTGATCTACAACATCAGCAGCCAACGGTAACTGCACCATTTCCCCATCTCGCCAACGATTAATATCAGACTTTTGAAACCCTAGACCCCTATCTGACACAGGATTAATATTGATGTCATAGCCAAACACCGATTGAAAGACTTCGCCGACTCTATTTTTACTGATATCCAAACTGTGGCCATTAATCACATCATCGTGAATATCATCAAAAACATCTAATAAATCAGCACTAAAAAAAGTTGCATCAAAATATTTAAAAGCAACATCAAAAGCTTGAGTCGGGTTATTAGTGAGCCGATAGCCTAAATATGTGCAGAGTTGATAGGCCGTCGATTCTGGCTCTGGCATCTCTGGATAAAAGAGAATCGTAATCGGTTGGCTCATAATCTAGATGTGACCTATAGTTTCGATAATTTTTTCTCACCTGCGTCATTAACCATAGAATTCATGATCTTTTTAGTTTAGCCGCCGCTAACGGGGGGAATGAAGACAATTTCATCACCATCTTTTAGGACAGTATTTTCGTCAACAAATGCCATATTCACACCGTAGCGAGTAACGTTGCGCCATTCTTGCAATTCTGGGTGCTCACTAAAAATATGATCCGCCAAGGTTTTTACTGTTGCTTGATCTTCCAATTGCAACTCGAGCTGGTCTTGCTGGTAGGTTTCTTGGTAAATAGCGAAAAGTTTAACGGAAATATTAATCAACGGTTTTATGGGAACAGCGATCTACAGCAACGAATATAACTGGTTTTTGGGTCGAGCTTCGCGAAATGGCTAATGCTGACGACTTTTTGTCACTAAGGATTTGATGGGATTTACTTTAAGCCATGAATGAAGATCTAGCCGTGGGAACAGAGCGTTAGGGGGTGAGGAAAATGTTAAATGCCTTTGGGTTGTGCCACTTGAATGTTTCCGTGCATTGTGTTGTGAATAATGTGAGTGATTTCTTGGCGGTCTTGTTCTGGGAGAGTCTCGTCAAAGATTGCTGCCATTAGGCTATGGCGATTTGAAGTGATCAAATGTTTTGACTCACGCACTTCTGTCAGGATTTTTGTCACTGAAGCTGAAGGGTTGGCAGGGGAGGACATGGCAGAGGATGGTGAGTGGTGCATTTTGATATTTGTATCCTATCGATCTTGAGATTTTGCGGGCTTCAGCACCCAGACAGAAATTTCTGGTTAGTTAGTGCTGTCTAATGGATGAATCTATGGGAGAAATCATGATTTTGAATTATTTCGAGGCGATTTTTTTGCTGTATTCTTAGGTCAGAGCCGCTTAAATGTATTTTATGAATCTCCTCTATTGCTATGAAATTTTAGGGCTACGGGTTGATGCTGAACTTTCGACGATTAAGGCTTCCTATCGGCGTTTGGCAAGGCGGTTCCATCCTGATGTCAATGGGGGCGATCGCCAAGCTCAGGAAAAGTTTATTGAGATTAATCGTGCCTATCGAGAACTAATGCGTGTTTTTCCGAACGCGGCTTTAGGAGAAGCAGAACAAGTTGAACGACCAAGAGCCAGTGTTCTCCACGAATTAACAGCACTAGAACACCGCCTTAAATGGCAAACTTATCAATCCCTTCAGGCTTGTCTACGTAAAGAAAAATTTGCGCGGGCGATCGCCCTGACGGATGGTTTAGCTAATCGTCTACCCCATGATGTGGAGGTACGGCAATGGCAGGGGATTATTTATTTGTCGTGGGGATCGCTACTGTTGCGCCAAGGCAAAGACCACCAAGCGCGCACTTATTTTCGTAAAGCGCTTCTAGCTGATCCCTGTAATGTGAGGCTACGGCAACAGGTGGAACGGGCGATCGCCAAGATTAAAGTTTCTGCGGTTTAGCCGACGCAAAACTTGTTCAAGATTTATCTTATTGCCAGAGGAAGATACCGTTAAAGCGATGCCAAGCAAGGAAGACGCAAAGACAAGGCCGCACAAAAATCTTTTTTTTTCAGTTCGGGTTAAAGAGTTATCTCAATGCCTTGACATGGGGACATTGGGATGGGGAGACATGGAGAGGAGGAGACACGGGACATCAACGGCAACTCGCATTTTTTGACTCCTAGAATTGTTTGAATGAACAATCGCCCCATCCCTCGCTCTCCCTTTCGCCACGTCGCATTTCCGAGTATTCTTCAGCAAAACTCAGATTAGTCAACATATTCGGCGATCGCCTGCAAAAACTGGATAGGGTTAAAGGGTTTCGTGAAATAATTGCTGGCTCCTAGTCTTTCCGCTCTTTGACGGTGTAGATCATTATCACGGGATGTCAACATCACGAAAGGCAAGCTATCCCATTGCTGCTGTCCCCGCACCATCTGAAGCAAGGTAAAACCGTCATAACCCGGCATTTCCAGATCACAAATGGCCAGATCAAAGGTCTGATTCGAACGGTTGAGAAAATTCCAAGCTTCTTTACCATCGCGGCATTGATGCACTTGATAACCACATTGGGTCAGCATTTTATTTAACGTACGACGGACGGCCACAGAATCATCAATGATCAAAATAGAGGGTTGCCGTTGGACATTTTGCGCCACCGTTGGCGGTGGGGTTGTGAGCTTGTCGAGTTTTGGTGCATTGAGCAAGTGGTCGAAGGCATCAGGAATTAATACAGGTACTACTTCCCCTGTACCCAACACCGTACAGCCCGCAATATAAGGGGGATAGGTCACTGTCCGGTCAAGGGCTTTTAGAACCAGCTCCCGCTCCCCGATAATCTCGTCAACGGTAATGGCTAGGGGCTGATCTCCTTGGCGGACAACCACGGCGATCGTGGGTTTTGGGCGTTGGTCTGGGGGGAGGAAAACATTGCTTTGGGTATAGGGCAATAGCTCGTCAAGGGGATGAAGCTTTAGGGGAGAGCCTTGCCAATCAAGATGATCGGGTGGCTCTGCGGTGGCATTTTTACCCACGAGGGCAACCACACCTGAAATATTCACCGAAGGGAGCGCTAAAACCTGTTGTTGGCAGCGACACAGCAGTAACGGCAAAATATTAAAACTTAGGGGAATTCGAATCGTAAATTTTGTCCCCTGCCCCTCACGACTATCCACGGATACTGTGCCGTTAAGCTGGTCAAGTTCGAGGCGGACAATGTCTAAACCCATGCCTCGCCCGGAGAGGTCACTCACTTTTTGTCGGGTCGAAAATCCGGGGGCAAAAATAAAGTCTAAAATTTGGTTCTCGCTGAGGCGATCGCGCTCTGTTGGGCTGTGTAACCCAACGGCAACGGCTTTTTCCCAAACCCGATCAACACTGACCCCTTTACCATCGTCACTAACTTCAATTTCGACGATATTACCGAGGAGCTTTGCGGAGAGGGTGATTGTTCCGGTTTCAGGCTTGTCCCCTTGGCGGCGCTGGACTGGCGGTTCGATGCCATGGTCAAAGGCATTACGGATGAGATGGGTTAGCGGTGTGCGTAATTGTTCTAAAATCGCTTGGTCAACGAGGACATCTTCACCGACAATCTTGAGCTGGGCTGACTGGGGATAGCGTTGGCTCAGGGTTTCAAGGGACTGAATAAAGCGCCGTGCTAATTTGCCGAAGGGCACTAGACGGGACTGGGTGAGGTCTTGGTTGAGGTATTCCAATTGCTGCCGCATGCTGTCGAGGGAGTTTTGAAATTCCCAACGAATGAGTTCGATATCTTCGCGGATTTCTTGGACTTGCACCATGAGCTCTTGAAACTGCTGCAGGTTGGAATGGGCTTGGGTGTATTGGTCGAAGTGGAGACTGTCAAATTCTGAGTCAGGGGAGGCTTCTCCAAGGATGGCGGCTGCTTCTGGGCTTGTGTTTTGATTGTGACCATTGCCGTTGGGTGTTGTGATTTTTGGGGAGGCGATCGCCAGTTGGTCGTAGAGAGTTACCACTTCGTCGCGAATGGGGTTAAGCTGCTGGGTTCGTTGTTTCAGATTACGGCTCGCTTGGAGCAGTTGCTGCTGGTGACGGGAAAGCTGTTCGTAGCCGATAAACAATTCTCCGACGGCATTACCCATGCGGTTGAGCTGGGTGATGGGCATACGCACCTGTAGGGTTGATGTTTTTTTCTGGGTCGTTGCGGTCGTGGTTGGGGCGGTTGTTGCAACGGGTGCAGGCACGGGGGCAGTTGGTGGTTCGGGAGGAGCGGTGACTTTTGGTGCTTCTTGAAATTGTTTAAAGGTAGGCGATAAGTCCGTATTCTCTACGTCTTGTAAATAGGCTTGACTGACCGCTCGAATTTCGGCGATCGCCAAAGCGGCAAATTCTGGAAGAGGCATGATCGGCTTCGCGGTCATTTGAGTGATGACAAGCGAAATATCCTGTAGCCATGGCAAACTGAGCGCTTCCCCTAAGAGCTGACATTCCTCTGCCAAGGTTGTTAGGTGAGACTTAAGGCGTTGGGCTGTCGGCCGATTCACCAATAGATCTTCTAAACGTTTGACACAAGCTTCGAGATCTACCCTGAGGGAAGTGATGATAAATTGACTGGGCGTAGAGCTGCCGATCGCCATATCCGGCGACGTTTCTGGTGCCACCGAGGCTTCGATAAATTCCTCCAGCGCTTTTGTCAGCTCCGTTACGCCACTGGACATCCCCGGATTATCGTCACTAGAGGCCGCGAGATCAACGCAATTTTGCACCTCCTCCATCGCTAAGGTGACCAGTTCTAAACCCGTTGTTTGGTCTTGAACCCGCCCCTCTGCCATGGCCTCAAGGAGATCTTCCATTTTGTGGGCGAGCTGATTTAGGGGGGTCAACTCCGCTAAACCCGCACCACCTTTAATGGAGTGGGCAGAACGCACGAGATCTTTATATAAGCCCCCAATATTTGCGCCAGTAGGCTGAGCCAGTTCATTTTTGAGTTGTTTGATGCTCCCGTAAAACAGAGTGATAAAGTCCGGCGCATCTTCCAAGAGAAAACAATGGCGGGCTTCAAGGGCGATCGCTTTTAAACTGGCGGCATCCAACATGGCAGCAAATAATTGGGGTGGTGTCTAGGACAATGGCAGGTCGTAATTAGCAAAATTCAAGCAAACGACGCAACAAAAATTAGTCAACCTTAAATCGGGAAGAGGATTCTTGAAGGGCGATCGCCACGTTGGTGAGGGACTTTAACTGCTCAGACATCGACTGGGATTCCGATGCGGTTTTTTGGGCAACGGAGGCAACCGATTGCATGGTTTTTGTCACCTTCGTGGAGGCATCTCGCTGGGAGACTGTCGCCTTTGAAATGGAGTTCAAGACTTTGTCAATTTCTTGGCTAATGCGCGCTACATTTTGGAGGGTGGTTTTTGTTTTGCGTACCAGTTCTGTTCCGGTGACAACTTGGGAAGTACTTTCTTCCATCATTTTCATCATGTCCACCGTCTCTTCCTGAATACCGCCAATGAGTTGCTCAATCTCTTGGGCAGACGTGGTGACCTGCTCCGCTAGGCGACGAACTTCGTCTGCAACCACGCGGAAACCTTGACCGTTTTCCCCGGCACGGGTCGCCTCGATGGATGCGTTAAATGCCAGTAGGTTCGTTTTTTCGGAGATGTCGGAAATGATATTGACAATCTTAGAAATCTCTTGGGAGGATTCCGCTAAGCGCTTCGCTTTTTTCGAGGTGTCAGCTACCGATGCCCGAATGTTATCGATATTTTCTACCGTTTCGTCCATGGTTTCTTGACCCTGCTGCGCGGCCACACGGGAGCGGCGGGCAATTTTTGCAGCCACTTGGGCGGATTTTGCTACGGACTGAATCGATTGGGCAATGCCTCTAACAGAACGTTCAGCGGACTGGATTGCTTTTTCTTGGACTGTTGCTTCGTTCGCCAACTGGGTAATCAAGTCGTTGTTGGCGATCGCCGAGTCATGGACCTGGTTTGCCGAGCTTTGTACCTGAGATACTAGCAATCGTAGACTGCGGATCGTGGCGTTAAAGGCGTCAGCAATGGAGCCAACTTCCCCTTCATCTACCTTTGCTTGGACGCTCAAATCACCACGGCGGGCTTCTTCAATTTGTAGCAGTAAACGAATTACACCCTCTTGTAGGCGTTCCCGTTCTAAGCGTTGGAATTCTGCCTCCTTCTCGTTCGCTTCCGACTGTTTGGCAATCGCCTCGGTAGAAGCCAAAATATCATCGGCCATCGTATTAAAGGTTTCAGCCAGTAGACCGACCTCATCTTTCGATGCCGCTTCTGCTCGGGCTGTTAAATTACCTTGACCAAATTCTTCTGCTGTATCCTGTAGCTCCTTAATCGGTTGACTAATGGCTCGTCCGAGTAAGCTTGCCAATAATGCCGACAGGGCGATCGCCACTAAACCCACACTCACCTGCAAAGTTAGGTTATTACGAAGTAGAGCATTCAAATTATCCACAGGCGTTCCCCGCACCATCACGGCGATCGGTTGACCCGCATTGTTACTGACACTCACCGCTGCCAACGTATAAGTCTGTCCACCGACATTTTTCGTCTCTGTCACAATCTCGCCATTGGCTGCCACTGCAGCAACCAGCAAATCGTCGTTTGGTAGAGCCAATGTATCCGCTTCGTCAATACTGGTGTGAATAACCAACTCCTCTGAGCCACTGCCAGTATCCTCAAGCACTTCCGATGCCGCCGCCGATAGATTAAAAGAGCCATCACTGTTGATGTGATAAACCGCACTGTAGCCAGAGTCAAACGCTTTTACCGTTTCTCTCGGAATTGCAACTTTGCCTTCAATCACCAGATCACCGGAAATCAAAGCTCCAACCACCTGACCAGAGGCACTTGTCACCGGAGTCACGGTGTAGCGAACAAGAGCCTGTGCTTCTTGGGGAGTTCCTTCAGGGAGAGGGGGTTGCTCGGCGGAGATTTGCTCCCAAGGTATGAGTTCACTCGTTTTAATCTGAGATGGATTTGCCAAGACTTGTGTCACCAAACCATTGGGATCAAAGAGTTCGCCAGTCCGGTCAGCATTAGCGTTAACAATGATACGTTTATCGGCTCCCACCAAAGTGGCAAATTCAATTTCCCGCGCTGTAATCTCGTTTTGGAGAATGCCGTCTACTAGAGCCCGTACATCTGGGGAAACCTGCCCCGTTTGAGTGTACTGGGTTGCGGCTTCAATGACCGCAGCGTTATCGGACTGACCCCGGAAACCGAAGCCCATTTGGTTGATTTTAATGTCGTATTGAATTTCGTTGACAGCTAGCTCTGAAATGGCTTGTTCTCGTAACTGTGCTCGTCCAGAGGCTGTCGTAATCAAAATACCTGCACCGACCACGCCCGTTAGGGTAACTAAACTAGAAAGGAGCATCCCCGCAAACTGCTTTTGGGCAATGGGCAGATCCCGCAGGCGACCCAAAACACCATTACTGCTAGAGCGACTAGGTTGTGGTCGCTGGATAATAGATTTTGTTTTCTTGGCGGGCTTAACTTCAGGAACAACCGTAATTTCTGGCTGAGGTGGCTGCTCAATAATGGGCGCTGGAGCGGCGATCGCCCCCTCTAGGTTTTCCAAGGCTTTTTCGGCACTCGCTGAAAATACACCGTCCGCATCGTTAGCAATAATATAGCGATAAACATCGGCAGCTTCCCCATCATGGCCTTCATTTTCTAGGGCACTCGCCAAACTGATCTGGGCAATCATATCGGTGGGATCGGCCGCGACCTCACGCTTTAAGCCCCGCACTTCATCCGAATAGGAAATCTGAGGATTCGCTATGGCAGTTATCGGTTCTGGAGACGCAGAGATGTTCCCATCCTTTGCTGTCGGGTCAATCCCCAACGCTAAGATCGCCTGCTCCGCACTAGCCGCAAATACGCCGTCTTTATCACTATCAATAATGTCTTGATACACAACAGCCGCATCTTGCTTAAACCCTTCTTCTTCCAGTTGACTCGCGAGATTCAGCTTCGTCACAATATCCGTCGGATCAACGGCGATCGCCGCCTGTAAAGACTTAATTGTCGGAGAGTAATTAGGCTGATTATTGAGCATATTAGTAGTAGCCGTCATAAAAATCCTTAAGGTGATTGAGCTAATAAAATGCAGAAAGAAATGAGTAAAAGCGTAAATCCAAACAAAAAAGAGGCTAGTCAATAAACCATTCGCTACCGGACTATGCCATCAGAGACAAATGACGAAACAACTGTCCCGTATCAATGACCACCCCCGTTGTATTTCTGTCCTGCTCAATTTGGCGATCGCAAAACACATAGGCCCGACGCAAATCTGGCGTAATGCCCACCATCGCCGCAGAATCACAAGTTGCAATACCAAATAGCTCCTGGGCAATACAACCCACTTGCCCTTGGGAAGAAGTCACCAAAACCAACATCACCTTCCCTTGGGGATTCAGCCGCGACTCAGACACCCAAGTCCGATTCATCTGACGCAAATCCATCGTCCAAATCAACTGACCCCGGAGATTAAAAACACCAGTCACCCCTTGGGGCACACCGGGTAATGCACAGATTTCCTGCTGTTGCACCGTGACAATCTCCGCAATATCACCCAAAGGAATCAATAACCGCGATCGCCCCAACCCCGGCGCAGCACCACGGGGATAAAGCCGTACTTGGAAATAATCAGTCGTCATTATCGGAAGAGTCACTGACATCATCAATACGTAACCTAACGTTGCCGATTCATCGCAAACCAAAACAAACCTAGAGATGCTCCTTAACAGTCTTAATAAAATCCATAGGGCTATAGGGCTTCGTCAAATAAGCATTCCCCCCCTGACGCAGCGCCCAAAACCGGTCAAACTCTTGGGATTTATTCGAACAAAAAATAATCGGGACATCCCCATAGCCAAGGGTTTCGCGAATTTCGCGACACAAATCTAGGCCGTTCATGTCAGGCATCACAATATCCAACATGATCAAATCCGGCTGGTCATTACTTTGCAGCCACCTCAAAGCCTCTTCGCCATTGTCAGCAAGATCAACATTAACCGACATTTTTTCGAGCAAAGCCTGAACTAACTTTTGTTCAGACTTCGAATCATCTACCACCAATGCCTTTTTCATGATTTTTGTCCTAAATTCCTAGGGTTAAAGGGTCAATAACAATCAAGACAAGCTTGACTCAGGAAGACTTGAACTCAGGTAGGAATGCACCAACCGGATCAACTCCTCGGGGTCGAAGGGCTTCGCAATATAGTCCGAAGCACCAACCATGCGGGCACGAATGCGATCAAGCAAACCATCCCGACCAGTCAGCATAATGACTGGAATACCTTTCAATACACTGGACTGATTAAACATCCGACATAGCTCATAGCCGTCAATTTCCGGCATATTAATATCCATCAAAATCACCTCAGGGCGTTGCCGGGCAAAAAGACTCAGAGCCTGGGCTGGCTCCATAACCCCGACAACCTTCAAACCACTCGCTTCAAGGGTGAGCTTGACGATACGTTGGGTTGCCTTACTATCGTCAATACAAGCAACTAAAGATTTATTCACTACTTCAGTTTGCTTGTAAGGCAACACCTTAAGGCCGTCGGTCTGAATCAACGGTCGTAATAAAACACCTAGCTTATTTGTCGTTTGTGCTGCTGCCGCACTGATTTCGTATAGTGTGAGTTTGTTGTGTAAAAGTTTGACAATATCATCAACAAATTTGTAGTCTCCAACCTCTAACCAAGATGGATTCACCATCCGATCAACATCCGCTAAATACAAACGCCGAAATGGCGAACTAATCTGCGATCGCATCTGCACGTTATCTCGAATTTGAGATTGTAGAGGCCGCACCATTTGCTTCAGAGATAAGGAAAGGAGCAGGGGATCAAGGCCAATAGGAGTCTTTTCGAACTTCACGGCTGCCCGAGGCAACGCCAACACTTGAGCAACGGCCTCTTGAGTTAAAAAAAACAGTATCTGTCGCACCTGCTTGAGGGAAAGTTTCCCCATCTTCCAGATTTTGCAAATGTAACCATAATCGTCAGTCAATGGATCTGGTAAGGGAAATTGGGTCTTCGGAAACAGCTGCTTCAGCAAATAGGCTAGGCGCTCTCTTTTCCCCACACCACTAGTGGCGTAATGGAGTTTTCCGCCGCCCAGATGCAGTTGCCAAAAGACAGACTCATCTGAAGGATCGAAAACAATAATAATTCCAGAGGCTTTTTTGATAATGAGACTTTGTAAAGCCTTACCCGGAATCACAACTTTTCTTGTCGCAGCATCCTGCACTTCCATAAAACTACATTCAGGTTTAGCGATGATATGGATAGGAAATGATCAAATATTTTTCCAAGGCAAAGGAAGTAAGCAAATCTATCTATTTCAGTTATTGTTTCCTTTATTCAATACTTCTTTTTTGTTATCCGGTCATTTTATTGGGAATTTTTCAGCTCAAAATAATCTTTATAAAGCCACACTAAAATAGTAGAACTACCTATTTAAGTTTGCGAGGAGACAGTTCGGCGATCGCCGACTTAGATTAATGAAAATAAAATTTTGCTTGACTGTGACAATATTAAATAAGAATGTGGCAAACACGACTTTACCTTGTATCTTTTTTTACAGTTTTTAGATAGCTTCCGCAGAATATTCCTCGGCTACTAGGTTAAATCTAGTGTTAAGAATTTTTAACATCAAAGCAGTTTAAACTATCAATATTATCCAGTGTGACTAGGCTTCTAGAAACCGCATTTAGCGACATAGAGAAGGCGCTTTAATTTACTTCAAATCAAGTCTAGGAGAAGATTAGCCGGTATTTGCTACATCGCGGCATTAAGTTTCAGGACGACAGACTTATAATTCATGGCATATATCTTTTAGGAACTTCAGCACAGATTAAAGTTTGACGAAACACCCATGCCTTTTGTCTTGTTCCCTAGAGATTCTAATTGTTTACTGAGATCGCCTGATGAACAATATTACAAAATTAGAAATCATCTAACTAAATTGTCATCTAAAATATGCATTCGACATTTAACAGCAATGAATTCAGTAAAGACACGGGGTGTTTTTTATTTTTTTTGACGAGGATTGCGTAGGTAAATCAACATATTTACTAGTTGTTAAGAAACGTGCATTAACTTGATTTTAAATCGTCTGATTGCAAGGAGTAATTCAATCAGAATATTAAAGTATCTAGGGCAAGCACATCACATCTAGAAAAAAATTGCATAATCCATCTTTTTTTTGCGGTTTTCTCAGATATGACTTAATTTAAGTTGGGGTATCAGGGGATCAATGGGTATTGCTCTGGTTTACTTTGGGAATATGCTTAAAGGTTTTATTTTTACAGTTTTATTTTTACAGTTTTATTCTGACAGTCTTTTCGTCTCAAGCAATTTTTAATGGGGATATCGATGCATGGAAGTTAGTATTTGAACCTGAGTTCGGTTTAAGAAAGGTTCGGAATGATGATGCGGCGAAGGGGAGAGTGAGTGAGACTCATGACTGCATCGCTGCTGGTTTCAAGGATGGGTTTGATGATTCTTTGGGTCGCTTTACTATCGTCGATATAGGTCTTGTTTTCTTTTTTAGTTTGTGGCTTTTGGTTACATTAGAGGCAAGGTGAAATGTTTTGTCCCACACAATGGCGATCGCCCTATTTACGGACTAGGCGATCAAGGCGTTCTTGGATCATGAGTTTAATCAGCGATCGCCCAGTGACAAAGGCGAGGAATAGTGCGCCGCCAAAGACAACAATGGCGTAATTGGGGTAGGGCAGTAGCAAAACTCCGACAATGGTTGCAAAACCGCAAAGCGTCCCGTACATAATCGTTTTAACGGCGAGATAAATACGACGCAGTTGGCGATCGCTCTCTAGGGATTTAACGCGAAACTGTAGCTCACCCAGCTCAATACGCGATTCGAGGCGCTTAATGGCCATCTCGGTGCGGGTCGGCTTTTGGATTTGGTACAGGACGAATTCTTTGGCTTGTTTGGCTAGGGAGGTGATGCGACTTTCATTGTCTTCTTTGCTGACAGCCATACTGCGCACGAAAGGCTGGGCGGCGGCGAGGAGGTTGTACTGGGGATCTAGGGCCCGGGCAATGCCGTCGAGGGTTGTGATCGCCTTGATAATAAAGGTCATCTGGGGCGGCAGACGGAAGGGTTGCTGCTCAAACATTAAATACACTTCGCCGCTAATGGCCTCAAATTCTTTTAAGTCCACGGGGCGATCGCGGAATTTATCTAAGAGAAACGCAACCATCCGTTTAATGGGGGTCATGTCTGCCATCGGCTCGATCAGACCCATATAGACGAGCGTATCTACCACTTCGTCGGTATCCTTGCGGAGGATGGCGAAAAAGGTGCGCATCATCTGCGTCTTTTCCATGGATTTGACTTCGGTCATGGTGCCAAAGTCGTAAAAAATCAGTTTGCCATTTTCATCGACGGCCATATTGCCGGGGTGGGGGTCGGACTGGAAAAAACCGTCTTGGAGCAGTTGCTTTAGATAAGCGGAAATGCCGAGGCTAATAACGTTATCGGGTTCAATGTTGACGGCTTCGAGGGCAGCGCGGTCATCGATTTTAATGCCGGGTAAGTATTCGAGGGTTAAAACGCGGCGGGTGGTGTATTGCCAGTAAACTTTTGGGACGAGGATATGGTTTTGGCTGGCGAAGTTACTGCGGAAATGGTCGCCGTTTTTGCCTTCGTGGATGTAATCAATTTCTTGGTACAGCAGATCAAAAAATTCGCGGCAAATTTGGGTGAGATTATATTTATTCAGGTCTTTGGCAAAGCGTCCGGCGATCGCCAATAGTCTTTCAATGACTTGGATATCAACGCGAAATAAATTTTCCAGACCGGGGCGCTGCACCTTTACGGCAACTTCTTCACCTGTGTAGAGAATGGCTTTGTGGACTTGACCAAGGCTGGCAGAGGCGAGGGGTTCCGACTCAAATTCTTTAAAAACGGCGTAGAGGGATTTATCAAATTCTTGCTCGACTACGGCGATCGCCTCGGCGCTATGGAACGGCGGTACACGATCTTGAAGCTGACTTAGCTCTTCGATATATTCAACGGGAAACAGATCAGGGCGGGTGGACATGGCCTGACCGATTTTAATAAAAGTTGGCCCCAAATCGAGGAGACGGTTCACGAGCCACCGTGCCTGTCGCCGACGAGTCCGGGATATATCGCCACCAAAAAACCGATCTTTCCCAAGGCGGGCAAAAAACTGGGAAGCGACGGCAAAAATCTCTAATTGCCGCTGCCATAAATTGATTTTTTTACGTTGCCAGCGAGGGGGTTTCAAAGACGCAAATAAAGATTTTCTCAATCACAAACCATCATACAGAAAGGGCTCACTAAAAACCTAAAAACGAATTTAAATAAAATTCGATCAGGCGATCGCCAAAAAATAAACTCACCATCGCCCCCAGCGCCAAAAAAGGACCAAAGGGTAGGTGCTGTTTTTTCTGATGTTTACCAAGCTGCATCGCTGTCCCGATAATGGCTGTCCCTAGGGCACAAGCGAGAAAAATAGTGAGCACCACATTTTGCCAACCGAGCCAAGCGCCAATCATCGCGAGTAATTTCGGATCGCCGCCGCCCATCGCCTGTTGTTTAAGGGCAAGAGTGCCGAGGAAACCCACGAGATCGAGTAACCAAATCCCTAAAACCATCGCGCCAATGCCACCCACAAAATAAGCAATCGCCCCCGTCAACCCATTCGCTTGAAAACCCAGTACTAACTGAAAAATCAAGCCTAAAACCAAGCCCGATTGGGTCAAACTATTGGGCAGGGTAAAAGTATCAAAATCGATTAGGGCGAGGGAGGTTAGCCAGAATAGTAAAACAGCGGCGGCGATCGCCTCCAGACCCAAACCAAACCGAAAAAATACCGCAACAAATAATAGCCCCACAAAAGCTTCAACAAGGGGGTAACGCACAGAAATGGACGTTTTACACCAACGACATTTCCCCAAAAGCGTTATCCAGCCAAACACCGGAATATTTTCCCGCGCCCCCAAACCGTGACCACATTTCGGACAACGGGACGGCGGATAAATTAGAGACAGTCCTTCTGGCAATCGATACACCACAACATTCAGGAAACTGCCAAAGCAAGATCCCACAATAAAGAAAAAACTCGCGGCGATCGCCCAAAAAAGAATATCCATAGCCCCACAAAAAACAAAAAAATAGGCACATTAACCATCATTAATGCACCTACCAAACTAAATCAAAATTCATCTATCTGTAACGTCAGTTATGGATAAGCATGTAGCCAAAATTCTCTAGAGAAAAAGAGACACGGAGAGGTAAAGACACGGGGAAGCAACGAAAATTTGCATTTTTTGAAAGCTAGTAGGATTGTTTGCATAGAAATATCTCCCGATCTCTCGCTCTCCCATTCACCGCGTCGTACTTCCGAGCATGCTGAAGCAAGATTCACGTTATCAACCTTGTGCACTCGTGGTTTGATACCGTCTGCGTTTGATTGCCTATGGTTTGTTCTTGTCTCAATCTTGATAAATCAAGAAACCTGGAGCGCTAAAGTCCGTGACGGAGTTGTCGAAGCATTTGCTGGGTTTTGGGGTCGAGGCTATTGAGGAGGTGTCGCCCCCGTTTCGACTGGCGAGTTTTGTGGTGGTAACGGGATTTTCGATTGGCTGCGAGGACAGCGGTTTGTAGTTTTAGGGAGGACATCCACTCTGCACCATAGCCGACTACTGTGTGGCGTTGGGCTTGGTCTGAGGTGACGACAATGATGCGGTTGGGGATGGTGTAGGTGCGGCGAAAATTGGCGCAGGTTCGTTCAATGTATGTGTCGGCAGTTTCGGAAAATGCGGTGTAGCAGACGGATAGGAGCTGGGTATAGTCTTCTTCGTGGCTGGGTGTTTTCTGATACTGGGCATCGAAAACGATTTTTGTCTTGTAGGTATTGTGGGATGCGTAGTTGACCAGAACTTCGATGAGTTCATCTCTTGCCATTTCTAGTCCGTGGCGATCGCGGGTTTCTTTTAGTTCATGCCAAGCTCCGATGACGTTGTAGCCGTCGACCAAGACAAGAGCGCTGGCGGGTAGGGATTTCATGATTCAATGATTTAACCTCCGTACTATTTTTTAGCAAACCTTAATGTTACTTAAGGAATTATTCATCCTAGCAAGTTTAGCAACTTTCTTGTTTTCTTAATGTTTCTTTGGGACAAGTCAAGGCGGAGGGTTTTGTGTATTTAGTGTTTTCTTGTTGAGGTGGGAGGTGTGGGTGGAGTCATGAAAAAAGCGAGTGAAGTGAGCGGTTACAAAAGCCTATTTTGATGATTTTGTTAAGAGTCTGTGGATGACCTTATTTTGAGTTTTTTTGTTTGTCGATATTGGGGTAGATATTGCGGATTATCTTCGTTTCAGGAATGCCCGAAAAAATCCGATACAATAGGCAGCGAATCTCCGTGGCGACAATAGCGTAATCCTATGGGACGTATTTCTTCTTCTTGCTCCTTTTTGTTAGCTGGAGTGAGCTTGTGCTCTAGCTTTTTTCTCGCTCCTCAGGCGATCGCCGAAGTTGCGGAGTTTGTCTCGCCCATCTATGAAACAGCTCCCCCACCGCCCGCGAGTATTGAGCCAGAATTTGACCTCCGTAACGAAAATCTCCGGGTGACTTCGCTCCTAGAAAATTGGAATGGTGATTTGTGGGTCGGCTCATGGCAAGGTTTAACGCGCATTGATCCGAATACAGGCGCAATTTTAAATCGTATTGATCTTACCAACTACAACGTTGAAGCCCTTGCGATGGATCGTGTCGGCAGAATTTGGGTCGGGACAACTCAAGGATTGTTGCGCGTTGATTCCCGCAGTAATGAAGTCACGGAACACAATATTTTATTGCCTTCTAATCGCATCGTTTCGCTTTTGGTTGATCAGCGGGGCTATCTCTGGGTGGGGACAGATCAGGGTTTGGTACTGGTTAGTCCAGATCAGGGTTTGGTGATGACGACCCTTAAACAATTACCGGGTTTACGCCCGAACGCCATGACCCTCGACCAGGGTGGTAATCTCTGGGTTGGTACGCTGTTGGGCTTGGTGCAAATCAATACGGCTAGTGCTTTCCCGATGCAGTCTGTGCGCAATATTACTGGCGGTGTGGTGAATAGTTTGACAACGGCTCCGGATGGTTTGTTGTGGGCTGGCACGTTAGATGGGCTATTGGTGATTGATCCGGTGACGGGGGAGATCTTGCGCAATGTGACATCGATGCGTGGTAAGAGTGTGACGAGTGTGCGCTTCGGGTCTGATAATACGGTTTGGGCGGGCACGGATGAAGGTGTTGTGCGCTTGAAGGCTGATAGTGGTTTTGTTTTGGGTGAGGTGGGTCAGTTGCCGTCTCGACAGGTTTTGACTGTTGCGCCGGATGTGGGGAATAAATTATGGGTTGGTACGTACCAAGGTTTAGCTTGGGTTAGTTTGACAACGGGTTTAACTCGTCCCCACTATGGTTTTGTTCAGCCTTAGGGGATATCCATGCGGGTCACACCGAGAACTTTAAAACGATATAAACAGGAAGCGCGTCCGATTGTGACGTTAACGGCATGGGATTATGCGATCGCCCGTCTTGTGGATTTAGCGGGGGTGGATGTCATCTTGGTGGGTGATTCTTTAGCGATGGTTGCGTTGGGCTATGAAAATACCTTGCCCATTAGCCTTGATGCCATGATTCATCATACCCAAGCGGTGTGTCGCGGTGTTCATAATGCCCTAGTTGTGAGTGATTTGCCGTTTTTGACCTACCAGGAAAGTATTTCCCAAGCGATTCACACTGCTGGCCGTATTTTAAAGGAAACCTCTGCCCAAGCGATCAAACTCGAAGGGGGACATCCGGCGATCGCCGAAACGGTAGACCGTCTCACAATGCTCGGTGTGCCAGTCATGGGTCATGTGGGTTTAACGCCCCAATCGGTGCATACCCTCGGTTATCGGCAACAGGGTAAAAATGCGACGGACGCGGAACGGGTCATGAATGAGGCGATCGCCCTAGAGCAGGCGGGGGCTTTTGCCGTGGTGTTGGAGCATATTCCGACGAGCTTAGCGCAGACAATTACCCAGAAATTATCAATTCCCACCATTGGTATCGGCGCGGGTGCAGTTTGTGACGGACAGGTTTTAGTGACGGCTGATCTGTTGGGTTTATCGCCAAAATCACCGCCTTTTGCAAAGCAATATCTCAACCTTGCAGAGCTGATTACCGATGCCATCAAAACCTACAGTGATGACGTACGACAGGGTGAATTTCCAGCGAATGATGCGTAAAATTCTCTTTGCCTTTGGGAGCGGTATTGGGATGGGTCTCACCTCTGCCCCCTTGGAGGCATGGTATCTGGCATGGGTGGCCGTTATTCCGCTATGGCTAATTATCATTACGCCCAATCATCGTAGCTCCCAAGAAAAAATCGTATTTACCTCATATTCTTCCTTGGGGAAAGTGCCGGAGGCGGAAGGGGTTTCGAGGGATTATGAACCCCACAGGAAATTAACCCTTTGGAAAAAAATCAAATCGTTTGGCGATCGCCACAAACTAAAACTCACCTGTGCCGTAGCTTGGGGTCTGGGTTATCAGGGTTTAACGCTGTTTTGGATTACGGGTATTCATCCCATGACTTGGATGGGTGTGCCATGGTTTTGGAGCCTGTGTATTGCGGCAATTTGTTGGCTCATTATTACTTTTTGGGGCATTTGTATTCCGTTTTTCTGGGCGGTGGGAATGCTGATTTTCCAAGACCTTGCTACGGTTAAACCTCTGGGTCTTGCTGGGCGTTGTAATCGAGTTTTATTTGGCACAGCGCTGTGGTGTATTGCAGAATATTTTCTCAGTCAAAGTGATTTGTTTTGGCATTTTCTTGCCTTTAGCCAAAGTCCCCATAATCTATTTTTATTGCAGTTAACTCGTTTCTCAGGATTTACAACTGTTACGACCATTATTGTTGCCACAAATGCTTTATTCGCAGAAAGTATATTTAGTTTTTTACAACAGAAAAGAAAATTTTTTATTACTTCATCATTAATTGGTTTTAGCTTAATACTTTTAGCCAGTAGTCATGTATGGGGCTGGTATCTTTTTAGTAATGCAGAACTGGTCACCAATCGCTCTGCCAAAATCGGGATTATTCAAGGTAATATTCCCAACGAAATTAAGCTCTACGAAGACGGCACTTCACGGGCGATCGCCAACTATACCAAGGGCTATCGTGAGCTAGCGAAACAGAATGTCGATCTAATCATTACACCAGAAACAGCATTACCCTTTAGCATCGAGCAGGTTTTAGGGGGCACAGAATTTTCCCGCGCCATGAGGTGGGAGAGAGTGCCTATAATTCTTGGGGCATTTGGTGCAGAAGGCAAAAATTTTACCAATAGTTTATTTACCATTAGTGCCCAAACCGAGGTGATTAGTCGCTACAACAAACAGCAGCTTGTACCGCTGGGTGAGTACATTCCCTTTGAGTCGATTCTTGGCAAATTTATTGATCGTTTATCGCCCCTCGATGCCCATCTAGTACGGGGACAAAATCCACCAACTCTCTTTACACCTATCGGTCAGGCGATCGCCGCCATTTGTTACGAGTCCGCCTACCCCGAACATTTCCGTCGCCAAACAGCCGCAGGCGGTGAATATATTATCGTCTCCTCCAATGATGCCCATTACAGCCCGACGATGCCCGCCCAACACCATGCCCTCGATATCATGCAGGCGATCGCCAATGATCGATGGACAGTTCGAGCCAGCAATACAGGTATTTCTGGCGTAATTAAACCCAATGGCGAAACAATTTGGAAATCCCAACTAAACGACACCGTTACTTACGCCACAGACATTTACTTAAAACAAACAAAAAATCCCTATGTCGCCTTTGGTAATTGGTTATTACCGCTCTATTTAATTATTATTTTCCTGCAAATTGTCTACCAATATCGTCGCTAATATTTTATTTTTTCTGATCGATAATACGTGCAAAATACTATTTGAAATCGGGGACTCTCAGATTAAGAATTGCTTAAAAATTGACAGTTTAAAGATAACCTTTTCACAAACCTGAAGCGTTAAATTGAGATACTGAAACGATATTTCCTTCAGGCTTTCTACCAAAATTACATGTTGCCATTATTCTAAAAATCTGTTGAGTGAATATTATTGACACATCCGATGGTTTCCCAACCTACACGTAATCTTTCAACGACCTATGCCGAAAGTTTAGCAAACCTAACTATCGAATCTACCTTAAGTGATTTAACGCTATATGACACTATCGTCGATGCTAAAAATATCACAAAAAATGTAGTACAGCTCTTTGAAGCAGACACCATAATTCCCGGTATTATCCTTACTCAAAATAATCGTTTTTATGGCATGATTTCGCGGCGACGCTTTTTAAAGCGCATGAGTCGTCCCTATGCGTTAGAAATTTTTCTCCAGCGCCCTTTAAGTACTCTGTATAACGTTGAAAATTTCCCAGTAAATATCTTGCCTGAATCGACTTTAGTGGTGGAAGCTGCACAGTTTGCCCTAGAGCGTGAAGGTAGCCAAATGTATGAACCGATCGTGGTGGAGCGACAAAATGGGGACTATGCATTGATCGATGTGCCATTAGTTTTCTACGCCCAAGCTCATATTCATAAACTAACGAGTCAACTTCTCACCGAGCAAACCCACGCTCACATGGTACAAACGGAAAAAATGGCGAGTTTAGGGCGGATGGTTGCGGGTATCGCCCATGAAATTCGAAATCCAGTGAACTGTGTCCATGGCAATATCAGCTTTTTGCAACGGTACTTCGATGATTTGCTCGCCCTTGTTCAGGCTTATCAAAATGAAATGCCCCATCCATCTAAGGCGATCGCCGAGCGACGACAAAAAGCGGATATTGAGTTTCTCCAGGAAGACCTACCAAAAATTTTACAGAGCGTTGAAATTAGTGCCGTTCGCATGACAGAAATCGTTGCAAGTCTGCGTAATTTTTCCCGTATTGATGAAACAAAACAGCAACTTATCAAACTACCAGAATGCCTTGATAGTACATTACTAATCCTAAATAATCGCTTAAAGAAAAATGGGGTTATGGTTACAAAAAATTACGAAGCCAACTTGCCTGATATTTTGGGTTATTCAGGTCAGTTGAGTCAGGTCTTTATTAACCTCCTTGCCAATGCCTTAGATGCTCTCGAAGACAAACAAAAGGCTGGAAAAATTCAATCAGAAATAGATTGGCAGCCCAGTATTAGGCTGCGAATTTTTACCCAATTTCATGATTCTGAAGCTAATAGTTTAGAAGAGCAAAAGGATTTTATTTGCGTACAAATCAGTGACAATGCTAATGGTATTGCCGAAACAATAAAACAACATATTTTCGATGATTTTTTTACAACAAAGCCACGCGAAAAAGGTACGGGTCTCGGTCTTTCGATTAGCCACGAAATTATTACGAAAAAACACCATGGCCGTTTAGAGTTACAGTCAGAAATGGGCGTTGGGAGTACTTTTTCTGTGTGGCTACCTATTGACAACATACCGATGCGCTAATGGCAAAAGGCTCGCAGGCTACTCGCCGGAAATGTGGACGACAATTTCGCGGTTGTGGTTGCGTTGGCGATGTTCCCAGAGATAAATGCCCTGCCAAGTCCCAAGCACTAAACGACCACCAGCAACGGGAATTTGCTCGGAGGTTTTGGTGAGGATAGAGCGAATGTGGGCGGGCATATCGTCGGGGCCTTCGGCGCTGTGGATGTAGGAGCGACCGTCTTCGGGGACAAGTTTTGTCATAAAGTTTTCGAGATCAGTGAGGACATCGGGATCGGCATTTTCTTGGATGATCAAAGAGGCGGATGTGTGGCGGACGAAAACAACGCATAGTCCTGTGGTGATGCCTGATTCGGCGACGTAGGTATTGATTTTTGAGGTAATCATATGTAGAGATTTACCTTGGGTGCGGACGCGGAGGGCTTGTTGGTACTGCTTCATTTTTTAGGACTTAGGAAACGGGGAATTTCATAATAAGATACGGAAACTTCTGTTGGTATTGGGATTGATGTGATGTCTGATCGCTCTTGGTCGAATGTATCTCTCGGTAAACCGGATCTCAGTCGGGCGGCTTTTGTGGCAAAAAATGCGACGGTGCTGGGTAATGTGGCGATCGCCGAGGGGGCAAGTATTTGGTATGGGGCAATTGTGCGGGGCGATTTAGAAGGGATTGAGATCGGTAAGTTTAGTAATGTGCAGGATGGGGCGGTATTGCACGGCGATCCGGGAAAATTAACGGTGCTTGAAGACTATGTGACAGTGGGTCATAAAGCTGTGATTCATAGTGCCCATATTGAACGAGGTTCGCTGATCGGGATTGGGGCGATCGTGCTGGATGGGGTGCGGGTTGGCGCGGGTAGTATTATTGGCGCGGGCTGTGTGGTGACGAAGGATGTACCACGGCGATCGCTGATGGTGGGCGTTCCGGCAAAACGGATTAAAGATATTGACGATATTAAGGCTCAGAGTTTAATTCACCATGCGGAGCAATATTATCAATTGGCGCTTAAACACTCGGCTTCATCGTAATTTTGCTGGCAAGTTTCACATAGCCCAAAGAACTCTAGGGTGTGGTAGTAAACTTTGAATTTTTGTTCGCTACACCACTCACTAATTTTGTGGCTGAGGGGGCAACTGTCCATGGGGTAGGATTCACCGCAATTGACGCAATTTAGATGGTGGTGATGGTGGTCAACGGCGTTGATGGTGCTGTAAAAAGATTCGCCGTCGGGGGTAACGCGCTCTTGAATTTTCCCTTCAATTTTGAGGAGTTTGAGGGTGCGATACACGGTTGCTAGACCAATGCGAAGACCTTGCTGCTTAATCTGAAAATGAAGATCTTGGGCACTGACTTCACCCTTTAATGTGGTAATTAGCGCTAAAATTTTTTGTTGATTTTTTGTGAGTTTTTTAGGCATAAAATGTAGTCCACAGGGGCATTACGTCCATTGCTGGTTACGGCAAGTTTTAAGGCTTAGGCTGATCAGGTAACTGACACCGCAAATTAGAATAATCGTCGCGCCTGAGGTGAGATTAAAGCGATAAGACATCCATAATCCCATAGTCGTGAAGAGCATCCCCAATAAACTGGAAAACATCATTATTTCTTTGATTTCGGTGCGCCATTGTCCGGCGATCGCCGCGGGGATTGTCAGGAGAGCAATCACCATAATCAGTCCGACGATTTGCATCACCATCACGACAGTGAGAGCAATTAAGCCCACCAGCAATAGATAAAGTATATCGGTAGGCAAGTTACGGGTAATGGCATAGGTACAGTCAAAGGAGATGGCGAGAAATTCTTTGTAGAGCAAGGTGACAATGCCGATGATCAGAATATCAAGACCCAACATTAACCATAAATCTTGGCGGGGTACAGCGAGCAAACTCCCAAAGAGATAGCTTTCTAAACCGGCTTTATAGCCGTCGGTGAGGTCGATGAGAATAATACCGATCGCCATACCGATCGCCCACATGACACCGATCAGAGTATCGCTACGTTGTTTGGTTTTTTGTTCAACCCAGCCCATCCCCATTGCTGACACTAGAGCAAAGGCGATCGCCCCCCAAACGGGATTGAACTTGAAAAAATAGCCAAGACCAATACCACCATAGGCCGCATGGGCAATGCCGCCACTAATAAAAACAATGCGGTTAACCACCACAAAAGTACCAACAATGCCACAGGCGATGCTCACCAAAACCCCAGCCATCAGGGCATTTTGCATAAATTCAAACTGGAGCGCTTCAAACATGGTTGCAATCGTGGGAATGAACAGAGGGAGGCGCATCAACATCGCCATTGTGGTCAGGGAAAACGCGGTGGGGGACACCATGGGCAATCAGATCAACGGGACATTGATAGGTCGCCTCGATCATCTGGGGCGTAATCACTTTATTGTGGTGGTAATGGAGAGTTTTATTGAGACAGCCCACCGTTTTCACATAGGACGACACAGCCCCAAGGTCGTGGGAAATCATGATGATGGTCATGTACTGATTTAAATGTTTGAGCAATTCATAAATGCTGGCTTGTATCCGCGAGTCTACATTTGCCGTCGGTTCGTCTAGTAATAAAATTTGGGGTTCTGAGGCTAAAGCCCGCGCCACATAAACCCGCTGCCGTTCTCCCCCGGACAACTCGCCAATGGGGCGATCGCCCTTATCGGCCATACCGACTTGATCGAGCGATCGCCGCACAATGTCATGGTCTTTTTTGTTGTAACGCCGGAAGAGTCTCCGTTTACCGAGGCGACCCATACTCACCACATCTTTGACCTTGATGGGGAAAGTATGATCCAGTTCGAGCAGTTGCGGTACATAGCCAATATATCTGCGTCCCTGTTCTACGGACTTATCAAGGATTTTGACGCTGCCTCGCTGGGGTTTAAGGAGACCGAGTAATACCTTAAGTAAGGTTGTTTTACCGCCACCGTTGGGGCCGATTATGCCCATAAAATCCAAATGGTTAATGGTTAAATTAATATTTTCGAGCACCGGGGTTTGGGGGTAGCCTGCCGTGACATTTTCGAGGGAAATTACACTTGTCATGTTGGGTATGTAAGACAATCAAATGGTAAAAAAACTAGTTGGCATTCGCGGCGACAATTTCTGCGGCGATCGCCTTGAGGTTATTAGCCCAGTCGGGGGAAAGCGGATCAATAAAAACAACTTCGCCCCCAATTTCATCAGCAATGGTTTGGGCAGATTGGGAATTAAATTGGTATTGGGCAAAAATAACTCGGATATTTTCAGCCTGAGCCACCTTGATTAATTCTGCCAACTCCGCTGCACTCGGCTCCTGACCTTCCACTTCAATGGGAATCTGCTCTAGGTCATAGTCTTCCGCAAAGTATCCCCACGCTGGGTGAAAGACTAAAAATTTACGGCTGGATAGATTGTCTAATGCGGCGGCGATCGCCTGATTCAACTCATCAATTTCCACAAGGAGAGCCTCTAAATTTTCTTTAAAGAAGGCCTCAGAAGCAGGCTCTAGCTCTACCAGAACATCATAAATATTTTGAGCGTGAACCTTCGCTAATTTTGGTGAGAGCCACGTGTGGGGATCTTTTAAGTCATCGCCGTGGGCTGCATGTTCCTCTCCATGGCCATGGTTATGGTCAGAATGTTCTCCCTCACCGTGGTCATGGTGGGCGTGGCTATGGGCCACCATTGTCATTTTTTCGATGCCCGCAGAGCTATCGATGAGCACCATCTCCGAATTTGCCGTTTTAATTCGTTCTGCCCAAATCTCCTCAAAGAAAATACCCGTCGCAATGTAGGCATCCGCCTGACTTAAATCGGTCAACTGTTGCGGCTTTGGCTCATAGGTTTCGGCCTCCGTCCCCGCCGGCACCATTACCTGCACATTTACGCGATCGCCCCCGATTTTTTCCACAAAATATTGCTGTGGCAAAATACTCACCATCACATTAAGGCGCTCCTCTTCCTGTTGCTCCTCCTCGACCACCGCTTCTTGGGGTGCTTGCACTACTTCACCGCCACAGGCCACGGCACCGAAGCTGAGGCCTACCAAAACACCAGACAAAATGATTTTTTGTCGAACTAGCATTGTTAATTCTTTCAAAAGTGATAATCATTCTCATCTTAAAACAAAGGGGCGATCGCCAGACATTTTTTGTAAAAATTATTGCGACATCATGGCGACCCACGGCCACGGGAAATCCCCAGAATAACCAAGAAATCAGCGAAAATACAAAGTAGTGACCCAAAACATTAGCGGATCATCCATGTGGAATTTTGTCGGCAAACTGCTTAACCTCGTCCAAACAATCGAATTTCAAGTCGGACGTTCTACGGTTTCACTAATTGAAATTGTACAGCTTTTTTTCTTCATTATTATCACCTTTATTCTCGCCAGTTACCTGAGCCGCTTCCTAAAGGATCGAGGGCTAAAAAAAGTAATTGTTGATAAAGGTAGCCGCTATATTATCTCAAACTTTATTAGTTATGGTATTGGTTTCTTTTTGCTCCTTGTTATTCTACAAACAACGGGCTTTGATGTATCTATTTTGGCAGTCATTGGCGGTGGTCTCGGCATTGGTATTGGCTTGGGTTTCCAGGACTTCACCAAGAACTTTGTCAGTGGATTAACATTACTCACAGAGCGGAAAATAAAAACCGGAGACTATGTCAAACTTGGTGATTTATGTGGCTTTGTCCAAGAGATTTCAACAAGGGCGATCGTGCTAAAGAAAAAAGATGGCTCTTCTGTCGTTATTCCCAATAGTCATTTTGTCGAAAATCAAATTATTAACTTTCACTATGAAACTGACCATGTTCGCCTCAAAATTCCTGTAACCGTTGCCTATGACAGCGACACAACTTTAGTCACTGAAGTCTTATTGGTAGCGGCATATTTGGATCAAAGTATTTTACAAATTCCTTCTCCCCAGGTTGTTTTTGTTGGCTTTGGAGATAATGCCCTATGCTTTGAATTATGGGTTTGGATTGAAAGTGATCAGATGGGTTTTAAGGAAGAAATCACCAGTTCGCTCCATTTTACAATTGAATATAAATTTCGAGAAAATCAGATTAAAATTCCTTTCCCCCAGCGAGAATTATGGTTGCATAATATTAATTTTTCGGCTTTTAAATCAAATGTAGCGGATCATGTGCCAGAGACAAATTTGCCGGAGAAAAAAACGATTTCTGCGGTTAAGCATACTTCGATTAGTGAGCCGCAGATCTCGATTCGTGCAGCGCTAAAAAAGGTGGTTTATTTTAGTCATCTGAGTGAGTTTAGGCTACGACAAATCATTGAGATTGGCAGATTAAAACCCCTTAAGGATAGAGAGGTTTTATTTCGGGAAAATGACCCCGGTGATGCGTTTTATATTATTTTGTCGGGTCGCATCGAGGTGTATGCAGAAACCCTAAAAAAACAGTTGGCGATTTTAGAGGCGGGCAATTTTTTTGGGGAAATGTCTTTAATGCTGGGTGTCCCTCGAACGGCAACGGCAAAGGCTTTAGAAAATACTTTGTTGTTTGCTATTACGAATCAAAATTTTAAAGTGTTGCTCCAAAAGCATCCGGATTTCCATGAGGCTTTGGTTGAGGAGCTGAGTAATCATCAAGAGGAGTTGATTCGGCGGAAACGGGAAATGCAGGAAAAAGGTTGTTTGCCGTCGGATGAGCAGGAAGTCAATATTGTGAATTGGGTGCGGCATCGTTTAAAAACGCTGTTTAGTCTTTAATTTGATTTTTTTGAAGGTGGCGATCGCCGCTAAAGGTTCGGAACATTGGATATTAAGGAATAGCGTTGGGGAGAGTGGTGATGGGAAATCGCAATTGGCTGTGGCTTTTGTGGGTGGTGTATGTTGGCGCGTTACTTTTTGCGCCGTCGGGAATGCCGTTTGGTGGTGAACCTGTTTGGCAAATTCAGCCGGAAACATGGCAGGAAATCAAAGCGGAGTCCCTTAATTTCTTTTTTGTGTTGCCGTTGTTAAACCGATTTGGCATGGAAATGATGCTTGCGCCTGTACTGAATCCGGTTGATGAGGCGTTGTTTAATGTTGCGGTGGCTTGGATGTTTATGTTTCTTCCAGTGCTGTGGTGCGATCGCCGGGGGGAGCATTTACCGCGGACTGTTTTGTGGTCCTTGGGGATGTTTTTGACCAATGTTTTTTTGATTCCCTATATGGCTTTACGCAGGCAGATTTCACCCAAACCGTTTGTACCGCAGCAAAAATTAATTGCTAGAGGTTTTGCCTTTGTCGCTTTAGTGGTTGGGATGGTCGCCTTTGGTTGGTTTGGTTTAGCTCGCCCAGAATTTGGTGATGGGGGCGATCGCCTGCAATATTTCCTTCAGCAAATGACCGACAGTCGATTAAGTATTGCCTTTATCATCGATCTAATTTGTTTTTGGCTGTTCCAGATTTTTTTGCTGGGCGACCTTAATCCCAAGGATAGTATTTGGCAAAGTGCTAGATTTATTCCGTTTTTTGGGATGGCTTTTTGGTTGATTCTTTAGATTTACTGATAATCCCGCCGGTAACGAGCAGATCCCCCAAAGCTTCTGGGTAACATGAACATAAGCGCTACGCCCATAACAAGCCGTTACCCCCCACAACACCCATGATTATTCAAGCAGCTCCGAAATTTTGGCTAGTAACTACCCTCTTCGCCACAGGTATGGTCTTTTCTTTGTCCCCTTCTGAGGCGATCGCCCAAAAGACAGAGACAATCATGTGGCCAACACAAATTACCAACGAATTCACCCCCATCAGATTTACCTCAAATCCCTATGCAGATGTGCAGGCACTGACCCTATCTGACGACGAAAAAATAGATGTTGAATTTCGTCCAGTACAAGACGAAGCGACAGCCGACGCACCACAAAGTGAATCCCACAATTCTGGCTTTAAAATTCGCTTTGGTTTAAGAGATCCCAACACTAGCACCACAGAAGCAGAGTAAGGGCGACTTTTTTTTACCCAAGAAATGTAGGCAAAAATTGAGAGTTATAATCATTTCAAAAAACAGTGAAACAACTGGAAAATGCCAATCTCCCGTTGTAAGGGGGATTTAGGGGGACTGAATCCTTCGAACTCAACTGCAAAGACTCTGCAACTGCGTGGAGTTCTACTGTACGCAGATTTTCAGACTTCAACATTAAAACTTCTAAAACATCAGAACCCCCTTGAAAAGTTGTTCTCTTGATGATCTGTTCCGCGACGAATCGCGTAATCTCCATGGATTTAACCAGTTTGAATGGGTAACACCCAAAGCCTTGGTAAAAGTCGTGCAGCCTATCAAGTGAATAAAGTGTTGTGGTGTAAACCCCTAGGGTGTGTATTTTGATACCCTTTTCCCTTGGTATAGTGACTCAAGACCTATGGTTATGAACTATGACTCTTTCTGAACCTCAAATAAATAGTTTTGATGCGGCCAATCCGCCAGAGCAAAAGGAGATCGACAGCTGTGTGCACTGTGGGTTTTGTTTGGATACTTGTCCAAGCTATAGGGTTTTAGGTTCAGAGATGGATTCTCCCCGCGGTCGTATTTATCTAATGGATGCGATCGCCAAGGGTGAGGCGGAAATTAATGCAGCGACAGTAAAGCATTTTGATAGCTGTTTGGGTTGTCTGGCCTGTACTTCGGCTTGTCCGTCGGGGGTGAGTTATGACGAACTTTTAACTTCCATGCGATCCCAAATTGAACGAAATTATCAAAGACCGTTGGGCGATCGCCTCTTTCGTTGGCTGATTTTTAATTTATTTCCCTACCCGGCAAGGTTGAGATTATTATTGCCGTTGCTGTGGTTCTACCAAAATTCTGGTTTGCAGTGGCTTGTGCGTAAGTTGGGAATCTTAAAAATTTCGGCAAGGCTAGAGGCCATGGAAATGATTTTGCCTAGGGTTAATCTTGCCCAAGCCAAACAAAATTTGCCCACAGTGATTGCAGCAAAAGGTGAACAAAGATATCGGGTGGGGATGCTTTTAGGCTGTGTGCAACGGCTCTTTTTCTCGCCAGTCAATGAAGCGACGGCAAGGATTTTAACGGCCAACGGCTGTGAAGTTGTCATTCCCACAAGCCAAGGATGTTGCGGCGCTTTACCGGCTCACCAAGGTCAAGATGGGCAGGCTCAGGCGATCGCCCGTCAAATGATTGATAGTTTTGCCGACCAAAATGTTGATTTTATTATGATTAACGCCGCCGGCTGTGGACATACCCTCAAGGAATATGGCCGAATTTTAAAAGACGATCCCGACTATGCAGAAAAAGCTGTAGAGTTTGCGGCAAAAGTACGGGATGTACAAGAATTTCTGGCTGAAGTGGGCTTAACTGCTGAGTTGTCTCCGGTAACTGACGCACCGTTACCCGTTGCCTACCAAGATGCGTGCCATCTACTCCACGGCCAAAAAATCTCGGAGCAACCCCGTCAGTTACTCCGTTCTATTCCCCATGTCCAACTGCGCGAAGCGGCAGACCATACTTTATGTTGTGGCAGCGCTGGTGTTTTTAATCTGTTGCAACCAGATATTGCCGATGAGCTCGGCGATCGCAAAGCTAAGAATCTATCAAAAACTGGTGCAAAGGTGATTATTTCAGCGAATCCGGGTTGTAGTCTCCAAATAAAAAAACACCTGCAACAGCAAGGTGAAGAGATTCAACTCTGGCATCCCATGGAGCTACTGGATTTTTCGATTCGTGGCATCAAACTTGACTGATATTTTTAACCACGTAGCCCAAGTTGGTAGGGGTTTAACATGTTAAACCCCTACATGGTAGATGTGTGGATATGGAATATCAAAAAGGAATACATAACTGCACCCCCATCACAAAACTCAATGGGAGATCAAGGTGAGTTAGTTGGGATTTTCGACGGTGGTTAAAGGTTCCGTTTCAGAAGATTTGAACCAACCTTTGTGCTTCGTTGCCGTAATTAGAACGAGTAAAAGGTCTAGCCCCACAACCCCAGCAATTAGCAATTCAGACCCACCAGTCCCAAAGCCATAGCTATGTAAACCAGTGCCTAGAACAAAGTTCACGCCATACCAAGCCATCAACACTGCATTAAAAGAAACAATACTGGCCATATGAACGCCAAAATCACCGATCCAGCCCACCAGACGGCCATAGAGCGGCGCAAGGTAACAGAGCAGCGCAATGAGTGCCCAAGTTTCTTTGGGATCCCACCCCCAGAAACGTCCCCAAGAGAGGTGCGCCCAGATGCCACCGAGAATAATGCCGGCAGTGAGTAACAGGACACCCACTTGCAACACATGGTAATTGAGCTGGGAAAGCATTTTGAGACGCGGCTTCGCATTGGGGGTAAAAAGATAATTCCCAAGGGCAACATGGCCTAATCCCATTGCAAGGGCAAAACTGGCATAACCAAGGGCGATCGTCGGAACATGGATACTCAGCCAGAAATTATCGCGGAGAACAGGCACAAGGGGCGAAATACTGGGGTCAAGAACTGCAGGCAAGCTAGCGGCCAACAGTAAACACATCACTGATAAAGGCGCTGCTGCCAAAATGTAATAACGGTTGCGGGTAATCAGCTCAAAGGTCAGGGCGATCGCCGCAATACCGAAACCCACCCAAACCACCGACTCATACATATTGGTGACGGGAGGGCGACCCGCGATTTGCATGCGGAGGAAAAAACCATAGGTTTGGACAGCAATGCCCGCACTAAACAAACCCATGGCACTCCAATAAATATTCCAAGGTTTTACCCAGAGGCTAATGAGCATGGCGATAAAAGCTAAACCATAAAGCTGCCAAGCCTTTGCAAAGGGGTGAAAATGATTAAAATGAGTTTCCCGCGCCAGGACAAAATCGCTGGGATAAATCTCTGGACTGAGACTCCGTAAACCAGCTTTTAAGCTATCCGTGATGTCCGATAACGCCGCGAGATGATCTAGACCGCCATTAAAAACAGTTTGCTGAATCATCGCAAAATTGGCGACGAGGGGCGCAAATTCTTCAACGTCGTACAGTGCAGTTGCATGATTAAAACCTACCCATTTCCCTTTGATATCCGTAGGGTGGGGCACAATCGGTAGGCTTTGGTCGCCGACGGAATGGTAAAGGAGATTTAAGCGCTCTTCGATGGTTAGGGCTTCGCGCTCGTCACGGTTTAAGTCCTGCTCGTTAAATTGCTTTTCGTGGGCAATATTCACCACTGCCGCCAATTTTTTATTGGTCATCAGCTCTTGGAAGGCAAAATGTTTTTGCTCCAAGTCCAGATCGGTCAATTCCTTCAGCGGGCGATAGCTAACCAGCACAAAGGGCTCTTCATTCCAATTGCGGGTGTTAAACCATATTTCCAGATAGGTGCTGAGGTAATCCTCTTTTTCGCCGTTGACGGTTTGGTAACTGGTCGAACCGTGAATCTTGGCGACGGTTTCTTTGGCAACGGTATCGAGGGGCTTTTTACGACCGTCGAGCTGCACTGTTAAAGTCCGTAATGACTCCAGTCCGTCGGGCTGAAACTGCGTAAAGGGAAAGAACAGCAGCATACAGCCGAGGCATAGACCAATGATGAATTTGATCGCGTTTGGGGCTTTCATGGTTTAACCGATTCGTGGGTGGACTGTATGGGGGAATAAATCTGGATAGTTCTATTATTTGGCGATCGCCGCGTTTAGGATAATTTTTTTAATGTTAGGGCATCAAAAAAAGGGTTTAAATTTTAATGCTGTTTTTCTCTGGGTCTTTTTTGCGGTGACGTTAACGGCGGTTGTCGGTGTTGTTGCTGGGACTGGCGTCTTAGAATCGCCGCGACGGCAGTTTGCCTAGCTCCCTTGGATGCAGTCTGTTTTTAGTAAGGGGTTATTAATTCACAAGTTACGGGCAGTTTGGCTGACCAGTCACCTCTTTTTTGTGGCAATTTTCTTCGTCATGTTAGTGATGCCCATCGCCTTGGTTTATTACTATCAACAATTAGGTTAAGATTTGTTACATGCCTTGAGGTGGGGGTTATGCATTTTGCCAAAAAACAGAGTGAGTCGGAATATTGGGGCGATCGCCGTTGCTTTAGTTATTTTCTTTCTGGGGGGAACCTTTGTGTTGACTCGTCCAGTCCAGGGAGCACAAACCTCTACGGTCGCTGACCTAATGACTTTACCGGCCATAGCTGCCCAATCTGTTCCCTATGGTGAGGCGATCGCCAATGGTAAGCCAGCGTTTATTGAGTTCTACGCTGATTGGTGCATGACCTGTCAGGCCATGGCTCCGACGTTAGCAAAAGCACATGAGCGTTTTGGCGCGGCCATCAATTTTGTCATGTTAAACATTGATGATCCCCAGTGGCAGTCAACGGTTGCAACCTATAAAGTAACGGGTGTACCCCATTTCGTATTACTGGAGGAGGAGCAGGTGGCGGTTGACACATTCATTGGTAAAGTCCCCTTTCAGATACTCTCCGAACGCCTGAGTAGCCTTGTGGGCTAAGCATATTGATTTTATTGAAGAGTTTTATTCGTCCTGAGGAAACAAGATGAGACACGCTAGTGCAATGGCTATTCTGAAATATTTTCTCCAGATTTTGGAGTTTATGGGTCAAGTCGGTGAATTTCTAGAGCTACTGAGCACTCCCATTGGTTTAGCTGCAATGGTTTGTTTAACGAGCTATGAGAGTCTCATGCTCTTGGGATGTGACACGGCCAACTCCGTCGTCTTAGCGCTAGTGATCACATTGACTTTCCATACAGCTTCCAATCGACCTAATTTTTAGGCCGAATTTTAAATCCAGATTTCAAATCCAGATTTCAAATCCAAATTTTAAAGTTAAGGCTTTAAACTAGAGCTTTTACTCTTTCCCAAGAAATCTATGAAGATTAGGCCGCAAATTGGTTTCATTGCCCTCAGTGGTTTGTTGGCGATCGCCCCAGCCGGATGTGCATTACAAGGTACAGATTCTCAGGAAATACCAGATTTGCCGCCGATGCCGGAGCAATCCATCGAACCTTTGGCCACAGCGGATGTAGTCTTCCTTGGGGAATTGCATGATAGCGAGCGCGACCATGCTGCTCAGTTACAGATTATTCAAGAGCTATACGCGAGAAACCCTGATTTGGTGATCGGGATGGAAATGTTCCAGCGTCCATACCAAGCCGTTTTAGATAGTTATATTGCGGGCGAGATTACGGAGGCTGAATTCGTTGAACAAAGTGAATATGAAAAACTATGGGGTTTCCCTTGGGAGCTCTACGCGCCGATTATGCGATTTGCCCGGGAAAATAAGATCCCCGTTTTAGCGCTCAATGCCCCCGGCGAGACAGTGAGTCGCGTTGCCCGTGGCGGGGTAGAAGCCCTCACAGCAGAGGATATGGTGCATATTCCGCCTGTTAGTGAACTGGATTTGAGCAATAATAATTATCGTAATTTTGTGCAGGGAGCATTCGGTGCCCACAGCGCCCATGGCAATTTTAATTTTGATAATTTTTTTACGGCACAGGTGATTTGGGATGAAACCATGGCGGCAACGATCGCCGATTTCCGCATCCTCAATCCTGAGAGACAAGTGGTTGTTTTAGCGGGACAAGGACATGTGATCTACGGTTATGGTATTCCCGATCGCGTTGAGCGTCGTTTGGGGCCGGATTTAGAAACTCAAATCGTACTCCTTAACCCTGTGCCAGAATTTACTGTCTATGGTTCGGCGATCGCCGATATGTTTTGGTGGAGCCAGAAGTCCGAAGAGGCGCTGAAAAAAGAAACAAATTAAGTCACATTAAGTGCGCCATTGTCCTTCAGAAATGCTTGCTGGGCATCAGTTAAACCCGTCACAGCCCCAAATATCGCTCCCTCTAAACGACAATGGTCAAAACAAGAGCCTCCAAGGTTTGATTTAAAAAAGACCGCGCTCCGTAAATCCGCGCCCCTAAAATCAACATTGATCAACTGGGCATATTCAAGGGATGCACTAAACAGCGATGCATTACGGAAAGTCGCACCAGAAATCGTCGACTGCGAAAAATTTGCCAACTCCAGCTGGGCATTATCAAAACAAGTCTCCGTAAAAGTGCCTTCATGGAAGACTGTATTAATGGCATTAATCTGAGAGAGATTCGCTTTAGTAAAATTCGCCGCGGTGAAATCCCCCTGTTCTAAGTCGGCTGATATCAGGGTCGCCTCGGTAAAATTAGCGCCTTGGCAATGACTACGGCTAAGGTCGCTTTGGTTTAAATTTGCATTTGTAAAATCGGCTTGTTTGGCTTGAATCTTGACAAAATTTGCCCGTTCAAGGTGGGCCCTGAGGACTTGTGCTTCATTAAAGTTTGCTTCTTCAAAATTACCGCCCCGACCTAAGCATTGGGACAAGTTTGTGCCCTGTAGATTAACGTGGGCTGCCTTAACTTGTTGTAGATTGGCTGCGGTCAGATCGGCTTGGGTAAAGGTGCTGTGGTGAAGATTCGCTTTGGTCAGGTTGCAGGACTTGAGTTGTGCCAAAATGAGCGTTGCTTTAGAAAAGTTTACGCCAATGCAGGACGCTGATGTGAGATTTGTACGGCGTAGATAGGCTCTGGAAAAGTTGCCACAATCAAGGGTTTTACCGCTGAGGTCGAGACCACTAAGTTCGCTATTGGCAAGGGATTCGTCGGCTTGGAGCTTGGAGAGAACTTCTGCAGCGGTCAGTTGAGCCATGACAAGTTTTATTGCCTCAAGATATGTAGAGATTTTGTATTTTATTGCAACTTACTTCTAGGGTTTGTACAGCTTTGTAACGGTTCTGTGAATTTACCTAACGAGTTTGTGGGGGATATCGGCAATATTGTTACTTTTGATACCAATAGCCGTTTTTCTGTTGCTTTGTGTTAGGTCGAGTTCTTCGGGGCTGATGGTGACTAGGCAAAATCGAGCACGGGGGGCGATCGCCCCAAGGTGGTGGAAAAAACTGTCGGGTATTTTTTTGCTGAGGCGAAGGTAAATTGAAATGGAATTATTTTTAGAGCGTCCCTATCGGGAAGTGGCGATCGCTGACTTTGGCAATATCGTACTAGCTATACCCACGGATAAACTCATTCAGCCCCATGCGGCAAATCCCTTCGACCGCATTTACCCCCAGCGAGTGTATAGCCACAATGGCTGGTTTTTCTACCGTGAGAAATGGCTAGGGCTGTTGCACAATTTAAGTTTTACAGCGAAGTCTGTGTCTGCTGCTGAGCATAATCCTCTCCGTTTTCCTGCCCGTTTGGAATATGGCTTTACTGTCTCCTTTGAGGTAAACAGTTGGCGGACATTACCTGAGGCGATCGCCGAACAGGCGATTTTGACTTATCGGTTTGAAGACGAAAAAAATAGCTACTATAGTCTTTTCCGTGACCTCAAACCCCAGTTTGTGCGCATCTATCCGTTTAAGTCTTTGCAGCAGTTTTCAAAGCAGATTCGCTGGCTATTAGAGGAAGAGTATCAAGCTAACCGCCGCTAATTTTTGCTTTATAGCCCTGTTGGGTGAGTATCTCTAAGAGTTGTTGTCGGCGATCGCCCTGAATTTCGACCACACCATCCTTGAGGGTGCCACCAGCACCACACTTATTTTTTAGCTGTTTCGTGAGTTTCGCTAACGTGGCAGGGGCATGTTGAAAGCCAGTGATCACCGTCACCGTTTTACCCTTGCGACCAGAGCGTGTTGCTTGGATACGGACATTTTGTTGATTTGGCGGTAAATCCACAACTTCTGGTGCTTCTATTTCTGGTGCGGAACCAAATTCTTGATAGACAATTTTCTTGCGAGCCATCGGTTTAGAAAAATAAGATTGAATCCTTAAAAACTTACCCTATAGTCATGGCCGGCAGAGCTAGGTGTCTTAACTTTGATGGCCTTGGCTATAGTTGCTAGGGATATTGAAGTTTGTCAACTCAGCTGTTGTGCCCCAGAAATTCGATGCGAGAATGGCGTATGGATTAACAAATGCTGGGTAGCCCCATGCCAGAAACCAACTCTATTTACCAAGACAATATATGGCAAGCTAGAAAAAGTCCTTCACAATGCATTGCAGAAAAAGGCGATATTGTTGGGGCTGCTCGAGGAGAAAGGCATTGATCTGATGGCCAAATTAACGCCGGGTGAGTTGGTGATGCTCCAAAATGAGATTGCTACCCGTGGGCTGAAAAAGCCAAGGAAGCTTTGTTGGAATAAAGAGGCCATGGGAGCTATCAGAGGAGGTGCGCCATGAAGTGATCGAAGGGGCGGTCGTAGCCGATGAAACTGAATTAACGTCAGTTCGGGTTAAGGAGTTATCTGAATACCTTGAAGACATGGGGACATTGGGATAGGGAGACACGGAGAGGGGGAGACACGGGACATCAACGGACACCCGCATTAGAATTGTTTGAATGAAAAATCGCCCCATCCCTCGCTCTCCCTTTCGCCGCGTCATCATTCCAGACCATGCTTAAACCGAACTCAGGTTGAATTACACCGAAACTGGTTAAAGCTGATAAGTATTGCTGGAGATTTACCTGTTTTTTAGTCCTCTCTCTTAATTTTTTCCTGTTGTTTTATGCACCACATTTCTATTCGTACTGCTGATATTCACCGGGCGATCGCCTTTTATGGTTTACTCGGTTTCACGACGGAGGTGCAATTTACAACGGGCTTTACCCTTGCCTGTTGGCTCCGGGGAGAGCTTGGGCGGATCGAGCTGATCCAAATTCCCCAGCCCAAACCTGCGCCCGATGCCTTTGGTGATGAGCATTATGTGGGTTATTACCATGTCTCGTTTGATCTGACAGCACTAACGCCGAGTTTGCCCAGCTGGCTGGCAAGGCTCCAAGCAAAAGCGTCTGAGCCGCTCAAAATATTGCTCAATCCCCAACAGCAAATGATCGGCGATCGCATTTATGAAGTGATGTTCCTAGCCGATCCGGATGGTTTGCCTTTAGAATTTCTTCGATGGCAAGGGGAGCGCACTTAGGTTTTATTAAACTAAAGACAATCCTTTGATTTTCGCTACAATTTTCTCGACTTTTATGCCTGACGAACAGCTTAATTTATTTTCTGTTGCCGATACGGTGACTAATCCCTATAAGGTGCAAAGGCGACCAACTTTGGAGATGAGTTCGTCGGCGCTAATGGCTTGGAAAAGCCGTATTGCTAACTTTCAAGCGCAAGCTCGCCAAAATTCAGCCGCGGGACAAACGAGTCTTTTATTTGAGCTAGACACCAAGCCTGCTCACTGGGATGCGGAGAAGCTGGATCCGTTTGAGTTGCCCCGTAAGCCTTGGGATTTTTATCGCGATCGCCCCGATCCCCTTAGTGAAGGGCAAGCCAATATTTATTTTGTGTTAGACCATTCAGTGCCATTGCTGCTGTATGTGGGTGAAACGAAATTATCTATTAAACAGCGGTGGAAAGGGGTACATGATTGTAAGGATTATATTGATGCCTATGTGAGCCTACACCGGAAGTATGGAATGGATTTCGCGGTTAATATGGCCTTTAATGTTTCTGTCCCCAGCGACCGTACCCAAAGGTTAGCCCTAGAGCGGGATTTGATTCTCCGGTGGCGATCGCCGTTTAATAAAGAATGTTGGCGATACTGGGGGCAACCGTTCCGCAGTTATGCCAAATCTTAATTTTTAATTTCCTTCATCAATCTTTGCCGCTGCGACTATGATGCTCTTCGAAAATCCTTGGCTAGTGGCGATCGCCCTCAATACAGTCTTGGTGGCGATCGCCCTCATAATCCCGAAAAAGCTCCTGACCCCAATGGGCTACCTCAATGCTTGGCTGTTAGGTGTGCTGGTGTGGGGCTGTCTCCATTGGCAAGGGTATATTGTGGTGATGTTTTACTTTTTGGTGGGCGTTGGCGTCACAAAAATTGGCAAAGACATCAAAGAAGCCGCAGGTATTGCCGAAGGCCGCGGTGGTTTACGGGGGCCTGAAAATGTATGGGGCTCAGCGCTCATTGGCACTCTCTGTGCCTTAGGAACTTTACTTGTACCGGACTTTTGGCAGGGATTATTGGTCTTGGGTTACGTTGCCAGTTTTAGTACCAAATTATCGGATACAGCTGCTAGCGAAGTGGGCAAAGCCTACGGTAAACGCACCTTTTTGATTACAACCTTTCGACCTGTGCCTAGGGGCACGGAGGGGGCAGTCAGTTTAGAAGGGACATTAGCGGGAATGATTGCTTCTGTGGCGATCGCCATGGTCGGGTACGCCATTGGCATGATTAATATTTGGGGGATTTTGTGGTGTGCGATCGCCGCCTTTGTCGCAACCAACCTAGAAAGCGTCATTGGCGCAACCATCCAAGAAAAATTTGACCTCCTCACCAATGAAGTCGTCAACATCATTAATACCCTCATTGGGGCAGTCGTCGCGATTTTATTAGCTTGGCTATACTGGTTAGCAATTTCTTAACATCGACAAATTATTTTCATGACTGTTAGTTCGCCAGAAAAACCAAGCATCAGCAAAACAGCCCTCAGCAAAACAAAATTTTTGTCGATCGGGATTTCCGCCCACGGCACGATCGCCATCGGGATTTCTGCCCACGGTATTGTGGCGATCGGCGTGGCAACCCATGGCATTGTCTCTATTGGCGTTGTGGCAATGGGTTTATTTTCGGTTGGTTTAGTGTCTATGGGAGCCGCTAGCCTCGGTGCTGTCTCCATGGGATTACTTTCCGTCGGTAGACAAAATATGAGTTTGATGGAACCCCATCATCACCCGATAGAAATCATTGAAGAAAATAGTAACACCCCCACGGAGATGCCCCAGTCCGGCGATAATCCAGCTATGCACGAAGGTCACTCCGATATGGAGGGTGAACATTCTCACTAAATTTAATTTGAAATAAAAACGGTGGCGATCGCCACCGTTTTTTATCCACCAACAATCTCACATCTTTTCTCCGTCGTCGTCGCCCCACCACCGACTTCATTTAACCAGAACTCAAATTACAAAAAAAATCGGTACTGCCCAATAAGCCTTACCGATTTCAAACAACTTGAGATGAAAATTTATTTAGACACCAAGCTCTAAGCCTTAGGCGTTGCCCCAAACTGCTCAATTAAAATCCCCTTAACCCTTTCCTTGAGCGTTTCACCACAGGGAACCTTCTTCTCCACAACAGAACCGAGGCTGGCATCCTTACCAACTGTGCCACCAGTGTAGAGATTAACCGCCTCAACAATTTTGCCATCGACTTTCGCCTTCGCACCAAGCATCCCCAAGTCACCAACCTGAGCCTGACCACAGGAGTTGGGGCAACCAGTCCAGTGCATCCGTACCCGCTGGGGAATATCCAGCTCAGCATCCAGCTCCTTCGCTAAAGCTAAACCCTGTCCCTTCGTTTCAATGAGGGCAAAATTGCAGTAGCGATTGCCAGTACAAGACACAAAAGAGCGAACCAAAGGGGAGGGATTAATCGAAAACTTCTCTAACAAAGGTTCCTTGAGAAGCGTGTCAACATTTTCATTTTTGACATAGGGAATAATAAAATTCTCCTCGACAGTAGCGCGAATTTCACCAACACCATAGGTTTCAGCGAGACGAGCCACCTCAAACATATCCTCCGCCGTGAGACGACCTGCAGGAACATGCAAACCAACATAGCTGTAGCCCTCTTGCTTTTGGGGATGCACGCCAAGATGGTCACGTTTTTCCATGGTGAACGCATCTTCTGGTGCAGCCGCAGCAAAGGTCATGGCCGTTTCTTCTTCAAGCTTGGCACGGAATTTTTCAACGCCCCAAGCCTCTACGAGCCACAAAACACGGGCTTTGGCTCTATTACCTCGCAATCCTTCCTCTGCACCATAGCGAGTATATAGTGTAATAATGCCACGACTAACTGCGAGTACCGCTTCTTCTGTCGGCGGAACCCATACATTGATGGGAATTCCCTCGGCAATTCTCTGGGCAGAGAAGTAACCTCCAACGAGAATATTGAACCCAAATTCACCATCTTTGAATGCTGGAACGTAGGCAATATCATTGATTTCGACGTGGGACGAATTATCCGGTGCGCCTTCGACACAGATATTAAATTTACGGGGCAAGTCGCTAAACTCAAAGCTGCCTTCGCCACCGTTAGTGATCATGTCTTGGAGCTTTTCAGCGAGTTCGCGGGTATCAAAGTATTCTTCTGGATCGATGCCGGCCACGGGGGAACCTGTGATATTACGAATGTTGTCATGGCCGGATTGGACGCTCGTTAAACCTACTTCTTTAAATTTTTGGAACATGTCGGGCACATCTTCAAGGCGAATACCGCGTAGTTGTAGGTTTTGGCGGGTCGTGATGTCGGCGCTACCGTCTTCGCCATAGCGCTTGACGACTTCGGCGAGGACATGCATTTTTTCGCTGGTTAGGATGCCATTGGGTGTGCGCATCCGCAACATGAATTTGCCGGGCGTTACAGGACGGTGGAATAGACCTAAAAATTTGAGACGAATAATAAGGTCATCTTTATCCAATGCTTCCCAACCAGCCTGAGCAAACTGTTCAATTTCATCTTTGATCGCTAAGCCGGGTTTTGCTATTTTGGCTTGATCAATTTTTGTTAGTTTGACTTTTTTGGGTGTGTCAGTCATGGAGGATAAACCGATTTTGGCTGGATTAATGGGGTGTGTGCGGAGTTAGGCAATATTCTCAGGACACGTCGTTAAGTTATCGATTCCAACTGGGTTAGCTTGTATCTTTTGATACTTTATTCGGGTTGCCTTGTTGAAAATCAATGATATAAATGCTGTTTTGACATTTCTTTTTGATCTTGTTTTTATTTCTATGGGTGGGTCGGGAAAGGCGTTGAAATTTCCTGAGACAGGGTAGAGTGTGGATGGCCGATTTGAACAAGCTAGGGAGTAGAGGCGATGCAACAGGGTGATCTGATTGAATTGACAATTCATGATCTCAATAGTCAGGGGTCTGGGGTTGGTCGATATGGGAATCAAGTTGTGTTTGTGCCGGATACTGTACCGGGCGATCGCCTTGAGGTTCGTATTACGCGTCTAAAGCGCCAATATGGCCTAGGAAAAATTCAACGTATGCTTGAGCCTTCTGGCGATCGCCGTCGCCCTCCCTGTATTGTTGCGGATAAATGTGGTGGTTGTCAGTGGTTACAGGTTGAGGAGTCTTTACAGCTCGAGATCAAAACAAAAGAAGTAACCCAAGCATTACAGCGTATTGGTGGCTTTGAAGATCTTAAGGTTGAGCCAATTTTGCATGGTTCATCGGGTTTAGGCTATCGGAATAAATCAACCTATCCAGTGGGACGTTCAAGTACAGGACAATTGCAGGCGGGCTATTACCGTAAGGGCAGTCATCAGCTAGTAAATCTCAATCAATGTCCGATTCAAGACCAGCGACTCAATCCTTTATTAAGTGATATCAAGCAGGACATCGCGGCGAATGGTTGGTCTATTTATAACGAAGCAAAACACCAAGGCAAATTACGACATTTGGCTTTTCGCATTGGTCACCACACAGGCGAAATCCTTTTAACTTTAATTACGACAGCGCCCGATTTTCCGAATTTAGAAGAGCAAGCGGCTAGTTGGCTGGCTGAATATCCTGCACTGGTCGGTGTTTGCCTCAATATCAATGACCGCAAAGGCAATATGATTTGGGGACGTGACACAAGGGCGATCGCCGGACGCGACTATGTAAACGAAACCTTTGTCGGACTAAACCTGAAACTTCGCCCTGAAACCTTTTTTCAAATTAATACCGCCGTTGCTGAGCACCTCCTAGAAAAAATCCTTGGACAGCTCGAACTTCAGGGCAATGAAACGATCATCGATGCCTACTGTGGTGTCGGGACATTTACACTACCCCTAGCTCAGCAGGCAAAACAAGTTATCGGCATTGAAGTTTTGCCCAGCTCTGTACAGCAAGCCCAAGCCAGTGCAGCGGATAATCACATTGAAAATGTCAAATTTCTGGTCGGGACAGTTGAGGATGTATTGCCCAACCTCGAAGACACCGCCGATATTGTACTAGTTGACCCACCGCGTAAAGGCTGCGATCGCCGCGTTCTCGACACATTACGGCAATCCCGACCTAGACAAATCCTTTACATTAGTTGCAACCCAGCAACCCTAGCGAGGGACTTAAAAATCCTATGCGAAGCTGAAGCCTATACAGTGGAATGGGTACAGCCCGCTGACTTTTTTCCACAAACGCCCCATGTAGAATGCGCCGTTCTTTTAAAAATGGTGTAATTTCAATTTTTTGTATAATATAGTTCAGTAAGAGCCGCCATAGAAAGTACGGTCTTTACGCTAAATGATGAGCAATTTGAGCCTTTTATGCCATTAGCATCACAACAAAACACTGTTCTACGAGGCAGTGGCTAATTCTCGATGACACCATACTCAGCAAGTTAGTTTGTCAAGGAGCATTGACTGTGATTGCGATTTCCATGCCCCCCCCAAAGTCTCATTGGAGTACTTTAAGTTTTGCCTCAACGCTTTACCTCTATCCAGTTTTAGATATTCTCCTAGAGCGTATTCCCGATGAATGGCAGTACGATTTACGCCTAGGGTTACAGGAAGCCCTTGTTAATGCCGCAAAGCATGGCAATGCCCTTGATCCAACGAAAAAAGTCGTGGTTCACTTCTTCATGAATACCGAACAGTGTTCTTGGATTATTACGGATGAGGGGACAGGCTTCAATAAAAGTGAGCATTGTTGCGATTTAGATGATCACCTATTGCCACCGGAAGAAGCGGAATGTGGCCGGGGGGTGTGTCTTTTGTCCCACATTTTTGATCAAGTCCATTGGAATCATCGGGGCAATCAATTACGGCTCAGCAAGTATTTTCGTCAAACGCCGATTATTGCGGGTTCCATAGAAGAGTTTGCATAGTCACTGGGTGGTACAGTTTAGCTAATAGCTGAAATAGGGTGGTTATGGTGGTTTCGCATGAGCAATAGAATTCTTTTTTCGCTAGAGTTTAAGGGGAAATTAGCGTAGCCTTCTGAAACCTCTGACCGCCTAGGGAAGGGTATGGGAGATTCTCTAGAGTTTATGCGGCATGGCTGTATGGAATTTTAATTTTTTGTTTATTCGAGTAAAGCGCGGCGTTTTTGTTCAAATTCGTATTCGGTAATTAAACCTTCTGTGCGGAGTTTTTCTAGTTCTCGCAATGCTGAGGCGATCGCCTCGGTTTTTTTTGCCATTTCGAGGGTTTTATTGGTTTGGGCGCTAGCAAGGCCAAATTTTTCTTGGAATGAATCGAAATCTTGTAGTACAAACCATACGGCTTCGATGGCACAGGCAATTTGCGGTATGGGGGTTGACCACAGCAGTAAGTAAACCACACCCCACACAGGTTGGCCGATGTAAAATTTATGGACACCAGCGAGGGGCGTAACCGAACCCGCTAGGGCAAGTCCAATGGCAATCTTGCGGTCTTTTGGTTGGTTAGCGAGTTTGGCGATCGCCTGTTTCATAGGGCTTAATGCGGAAAACCATACTTTGCGGCGTAAAACCGCCTGAATTAAAATTAATGGTATCAAATATCGTTAAATCACAACTTCCGTTCTCCTGCGGGTGAACTTCTCGCGTTATTTAATTTAGGAAAAGATAAGTAAAATGGGATTTTTTGATTCAGAGATTGTCCAACAAGAAGCTCAAAGTCTGTTTACGGATTATCAAAATCTTGTGCAATTAGGTAGCGATTTCGGTAAGTTTGACCGCGAAGGCAAGAAGATGTACATCGACCAGATGGAGGCGATGATGGATCGCTACAAGATCTTTATGAAACGCTTTGAGCTGTCCGATGATTTTATGGCGCAGATGGCTGTCGAACAGATGAAGACACAGCTTGGTCAATTTGGGATGACACCGCAGCAAATGTTTGATCAGATGAATCTGACCCTCGACCGTATGAAGTCTCAAATTCCTGATTGATGGTTTCTCAAGTTATTGCTTTTGATTCTGATGGTGTCATTTGCGATGGCCTTGCAGAATATTTCCATTCGGCGGCGATCGCCTACCAGCAAATTACGCAAACGAACCTTGAACAAAAGACCTTAGAATCCCTTCGTCCAGCTTTTTATGAGTTACGCCCAGTCATCGAAACAGGCTGGGAAATGGTTGTATTAATTCATGTTTTATTACAAGGCCAAAATTCCAATGTGATTTGGCAAGATTGGCGAAGAATTTTAGCGCAAAGCCTAAGTCACTGGGATACCACGCAAGATGGGTTGATGTTGGCCCTCGATACTGTCCGCGATCGCCAAATTACTAACGAGTTAGACCATTGGCTATCCTTACATCGGTTTTACGATGGTATGCCCGCTTGTTTAAAGCAATTACTCGCAGATGATGCCGTCGAAACTTACATTATTACAACGAAAGAAGCTCGGTTTGTTCATCAACTTTTACAACAGCAAAATATTAATTTCCCCAGCTCGAATATTTTTGGTAAAGAAACAAAACAGCCAAAATCCGAAATTTTAAAGCAATTATTACAGAAACACAAATCAACATTTTGGTTTATTGAGGATCGCCTCAAAACTCTTGGTAAAGTGCAAAAAGAACCAGAGCTCACGGCGGTCAAACTGTTTTTAGCCACTTGGGGATATAACTGCTTTATGGTGGGTGAAAGGTTACCGCTTCGCGGGATAGAAGCTGTTGATTTAGGCGGTTGGCTAGAAAAAGTTGCGCAATTATCGCCTTAGGAATTGACCGAAGATCAGGCTCTCCGGGAATGAGTATGCTGAAGTAGTAAAAGCAATGTCGTTGAAACGATGGTTCCATTACTAACCCAG